>CAYOCZ010000013.1:0-20397 GCA_964402475.1 uncultured bacterium
GTGTACGGCCTATCTCACATGGTCTTACAGCTGCTGCTTGAGAGACTTAGGACGGTCACGGGACGAAAACGGGTAGCGTCCCATCTAGGTCCCCCGTTTTCAGCGGCGGCGGGCGACGAAGAGAAGGGTTGCGGCCGAGTCGCGCGCGCGCAGTGCCATCAGTACCAGTTCCCAAAGGGCACTCACGAGGTAGAGCGGGACGAAGAAGCCGAAGTAGTGAGATTGGTAGTAGCTGACGACTTCCTGCTCGACCGTGAAGCCGTGTTCCTCGATCAGTCGTCGGAATGCCGAGGAGTAGCAGCGGTCGTACCAGGTGTGGAAGCGGTGAGTGCCGACTGTCTCCGGATGAAGGCCGTGGACGAGTCGCTGTCTGAGCCGGTCGGGCAGGAGGCGGCTTGCGACCGCGAAGGGCGCGTTACGGCCCGGAAAGAGATGGATGAACCAGCCGCCGGGTTTGAGGACACGGTGGGCCTCGTCGATGAAGCGGGCCGTGTCGGGCAGGTGTTCGAGCACGTGTTTGGATGTGACGATAGCCACTTCTCCGTCCGCGAAAGGAAGGTGCGACGCGATGTCGGCCACGCGCCATTCGTCGGCCTCGATGTTGCGGCGCAGGTCTTCGTCGGTCGCGTCAACCGCGACGATACGCAGGCCGGCCGGTTTGTACTCGGCGTACGGGCACAACCGTCCGCCGCCGGCGTCAACGATGACAGACCCGTTCGGCAGGTCCTGCATCTTTTCGCCGACGGTGCGTTCGTAGAGCAGGGAGATATCGAGCCGGCGCTGCGGCAGGCGGCGTTCGATTGCCGCGCAAATGCGGCGGTTCGCGCGGACAAAACTCCGGAGCACTGGTGAGATTAGCTTGGGGTGTGCGTCAGTCAAGGAGACTGGCAGCAATGCCACAGGTCGGCGGGGTTTGACCAAAGCCGTTTCAGGCGTAGAATAGACAGGTGAAAGAGAAACTGCCGGAGATCGGTAAGATCTCGCAGCAGGTGTTTGAGGAGCTGATCTATCCGCGGCTGGGCGCGAAGAGCCGAAACGTGCTCGTCGGCCCGATGCACGGCGTGGACACCGGCATCATCCGCGTCGGGAATCGCGCGCTGGCCCTGACCACTGACCCGGTCTTCATCGTGCCGGAGTACGGCTGGAAGCGGGCCGCGTGGTTCGCCATCCACATTCTGCTGTCGGACGCCGTGACGAGCGGGCTTGCGCCCCGCTACCTCGCCATCGACTTCAATCTGCCGATGGACATCACCGAGGATCAGCTGGAAATTGTCTGGAAGACGATACACCGCGAGTGCAAGCGGTACGGTGTATCGGTCGTCACCGGCCACACCGCGCGCTACGGCAACTGCGGGTATCCGATGGTCGGCGGCGCCACCGTCATAGCCGAGGGCGGACTCGGCGACTATGTCGCACCGAGGTTCGCGCGGCCGGGCGACTGTATCATTGTTACCAAAGGCCCGGCAATCGAGGCCGCAGGCATCTTTGCCGCGATGTTCCCTGACCGGCTGGAGAAGAAGTTCGGAGCCGCGTTTGCACGCAGGGCCGAGAGGATCTTCTGGAAGATGTCGGTGGTCGAGGATGCGCTTGCCGCAGTGAGCGTGGGTGTGCGTGCGAAGGGCGTGACTGCCATGCACGATGCGACCGAGTGCGGGCTCTGGGGTGGCTTGTACGAGATGGCCCAGGCCGGGGGATTCGGTGTGCGGGTCGTCAAAGAGGCGATACCGATGATGCCGGGCGTCCGGGAGATCTGCGACCTGTACGGCATCGACCCCTACAAGTCAATCAGCGAGGGCACGCTCATCGTGATGTGCCGACCGGACAAGGCAGACAGGGTGCTTGTTGCCTTGCGGCGCAGACACATCCCATGCGCGGCAATCGGCGAAGTCACACGCAAGGGCATGGTGCTCGTCGACAACAGCCGGGAGACAAAGCTCGTGCACCCGGTCGTGGACCCGTTCTGGGGAGCGTACTTCGGCGCCCTAAAAGGGCAATGACGAATGACTAATGACGAACGGCGACTGGCGGAAGCGGTTGCGATGCTTGAAGGGTGCCGCGAGTTTGCGGCGCTGGTGCCCGAGGTGCGGGTGAACATCGTGTATGCGCCTCAGGACGCGGAAGGTCCGGACCAGGTCCTCGGAGTCGACGGCAGGATAACGGTCGTCGCCGGGATGCCAAAGGCGTCGGGACCGATTCGGGCGGGAGTCTCCGACCACATGGCGCGGTTGGTGATTGAGACCCGCCGCCACGACGCCTCCATCCGCGCCGGGCTCAACTTCCGCTGGAATGAGGCCATATCCAAGTACGTGCAGGACTACTGCGCCACCAAGGGACTGGCATCCGGTAGCATTGACCGGACGGTCGAGCCCAAGGAGTTGATTGGTAAGGACAAGGGTTCGATTCCGTGGAAGGTGGAGCATTTGGTCACGGCCAGCGGCAGGGTGCCGCCGGTCTTCTACGAGTCGCGGGGCTGGGGCAAGGAGCCGCTCTTCTTCATTGTCGGTCCTGACCCGGCCGGAGTCGCAACCCATGCAATCGAAATAGCGAAGGGGCTGGCACAATGAGCAAAGTTGGTCCGCGGAAACTGGCCGCAGTCTGTTATGACCATATCGGCGGAGCGCTTGGCGAGAACCTCTACGACGCCCTGGTCCGCAAAGCCTGGATCCGCGCCGACAGCGGCGAGTTGCGGGTGACGGTGAAGGGGCGTCGGGAGATGTCCGCGCTGGGAGTCCCGGTGGACCAGCTCGATTCCGGCGGGCGCAAGCAGGTCAACGCCTGTGTGGAGCGGCACGCCGGCATGTTCTACGCGCACATCGGTTCTCACCTCGGGTCGCTCCTGGCCGCGGCGTTGGTCGAGCGGGGCTGGCTCAAGCGGTCAGGCCGCGAGTTCCACATCACGCCCTCGGGCCGGCGCGGGCTTCGCAAGCTCGGCGTGAAGCTGTCCGTCTAGCGTTCGCTCGGGCAGTAGTCCAAGATACAAATGAGCTGGCTGCGGCGGTTCGGCGCGGCGGGCATTTGTCCTAGTTCATCCTCCTGCGTGGCAGGCGCAGACCCTAGGATCAGCGCGGGCCGGGACCCTCGCATTGGTGGTCATGGCGGCAGGCGTAGTCACCGCAGGCCCTGAGTTCGCGGTGGAGACGGCCGGCGGATGTACGGCATCTTGACTCCTCTCAGGTTGGTTGAGGGTCAGCATGGATTGTCGCTTGTCAGGAACTGCCGGCCACGCTTGACCCTCTGCCCGGACGCGGGATAATCAACCCGAGTTGAGTCAGAGCCACTTCTTGCCGCGCCCGGCCCCTGGAAAGCGCCAGAAGGAGGGTCATGTGAAGTGCCTGCGCCCGGTCGTCATTTGCTCGGTAGTCCTCGCGTGCCTCATCGGCTGTCAGAAGCCTTGGCCGTTTCTTGAGGACCGGCACTCCAAGATCCCCGCTGACGCCGTGAAGGGCACGCCCGCGACCGACCCGTTCCCACCGTTCACGGTTTCCTCCGAATGGGAGGCACCGGTGCCGATGCCGGGCCCCGTGAACACTGCCGGCGGAGAGGGCTCGCCTTTCATCACTCCGGACGGACAGGAGTTCTACTTCTTCTTCACGCCCGACGTGCGGGTCCCGGTCGAAGGGCAGATACTGGACAGCGTGACCGGCATGTGGCAGTCGCGGCTTTCCGGCGGGCAGTGGACCGAACCGGAGCGGGTGATTCTGAACGATGACATCTCGCTGGACGGCTGCCAGATCGTTTTCGGCGACACGATGTGGTTCGCATCCGTCCGTACGGGCAACTACGGCGAGATTGACTGGTACATCGCGACCCGCCGCAACGGCGAGTGGGACGACTGGCGCAACGCCGGCCGGCAGGTGAACGAGACGCTCAAGTTCGGTGAGCTGCACCTGAGCGCCGACCACCGGACTATGTACTTCCACAAGCAGGGCCAGTACGGCGGGCTGGACATCTGGGAGTCCGGGCGGACCCAGACCGGGTGGGGCGCGCCGGAGAATCTCGGACCGCTCGTGAACAGCTCAAAGGACGACGGCTGGCCGTACCTATCATCGGACGGAAGAGAGCTGTTCTTCACCGGTTGGAGCGATACTATCATGGGGACGTGCATCTACCGGTGCCAGCTGGACAGCGCGGGTAACTGGGGCGCAGCGGAGCTTATTGTGGCCCGGTTCGCCGGAGAACCGACGCTGGACGACTCCGGCAATCTCTATTTCACACACCATTTCTTCACCGGCGGACAGAACAGCACGATGCTGGAGGCGGATATCTACCTCTGCCGTCACAAGTGACGGCAGAGACAATGGCGAAGCCCGAATGACAAGAACAGGAAGTCCTAGGCGTCACCCCGACGGAGCCCGTTCGGCAGGCTCAGGGCAGGCTCCGCGATTGGAGGGGTCTCTCCTGAGAGATTCCTCGATTCATCTTCGATTCACTCGGAATGACAACACAGGGAGGAAACAACGGATGAGTTGTCGAACCATCATGGCGGTAAGTATCAGCAAGCGGATTGCGGAAGCGGTGAAGGTACAGCAGGCGCTCACCAAACACGGCTGCATCATCAACCTGCGGGTCGGCCTGCACGAAACCGGCAACGTCTGCGCGGATGATGGCCTGGTACTGCTCCACCTTTGCGGCACGAAGAAGGAGATTGGCGCGTTGAAGGCCGACCTGAACAAGATAAGGGGCGTCAAAGCCAGGTCAATGACCGTCTGAGCCGCCGCGTGACCGTCCTTGCCAGCGGTGGCGGCGTGACCGGTTCCGGAAGGAGTAAGCATGAATGTGATTGAGGCCATCAATACACGCCGGGCGTACCGGTCACTGGCACCGGCGCCAATTACTGAGGAACTGGTGCGGGACCTTGCGCGGTGCGCGCAACTGGCGCCGAGCTGCAACAACAACCAGCCGGCGCGGTTCGTGTTCGTATGGGAGCCGGCGATGCTTGAGAAGATGAAGGCGGTCTTCAACAAGGGCAACGCCTGGTGCCATGCCGATTCGCTCATCGTGGCGGTCTGCGCCGAGAAAGAGGCCGACTGCAACATCTACGACCGCGAGTACTACCTGTTCGATACCGGTCTCGAGACTGCATTCCTGATTCTGCGTGCGACCGAGCTCGGGCTGGTGGCGCACCCGATTGCCGGATACAGCCCGAAGGCAGTGAGGGAGGTCCTGGGAATCCCGGATTCGATGCAGGTGATTACGCTGGTGAACGTCGGCAAGCATGCGGACACAACCAGCCCGGTGCTGAGCGAGATACAGGTCCGCGATGAGACTCAGCGGCCCGAGCGGCTGCCGCTCGAGCAGGTCGCATTCTTCAACAGCTACCCGGCCCCGGCGCCGCGAGAGGAGACGACTTGATTCAACTCAGAAAGCTGCACCTCGTCATCGGCTTCACGCTGGTGCCGTTCCTGCTGGTCACTGCCGGCACCGGGTTGTACATCCTGTTGACGAACGACTACTCATTCCTGCGCTGGCATAGCTGGTTCAAGTACGGCGGAATGGCGCTCGGCTTCGGCCTGTTGTTTCTCGCGGTGTCGGGCGGCATCCTGTACCTGAGCATGCGCATCCAGCAGTGGAAGCGCAAGGCGCGGGCCGCGTCCGCTCCGAGGCCGACGCCGCCTGCCTGAGTTTGACCCGAGCGGCGGGACGCATAGACTGATAGCTGTCTCCGAACGAACCTGATGCGCGAAACCGGCAAAGTAGTCAGCACCCGTGACGACCGGGCCGAGGTCGAGGTCGCGGCCAAGGGCGAGTGCGAGCACTGCAGCGCCCACGGCATCTGCAACTGGACCGGTACGAGCGTGCGCAGGGTGCTGGCCGTCAACAGGGCCGGGGCCGCGGCCGGCGACGTGGTGGAGATCGAGACCGTCGCAGGGACGGGCGCGAAGTCGAACCTGCTGGTCTTCGGGATACCGGTGTTGTTCATGCTCGCCGGCGTGCTGGTTGGTGGGCTTGTCCTGCGCAAGGACCTCTGGTCGGGAATCCTCGCCGGGGTCGGGCTGGCGCTGGGCCTCGTCGTCGTGAAGGTTGTTGACATAAGCATGAACCGGTCGGGCAGGAGCCTGCCGGTCATCGCCAGGCGGACAGGAGAAGTCGGAGCCCAGAATGTAGAGTGCAGAAGTCAGAATGGAGGGAAATCGCATGAGAGCGCTGATGGCAGTGATGCTGGCCGCGGTCCTGATGATGGCGTGCGGTAGCGGCGGCCCGACCGCGACGCCGGGCGTGCCGGAGATGAAGAACCTGGAGCACGGCACGGTGGCGTACTGGCATGACGTGAAGTTCACGCCGGACACGACCGACCCGTCGGGCAAGCGCGGCAGGTGGGCCGGCTGGTTCCACCAGGACGTGGTGGACGTGTCCAAGCTGGAGGATGGGATCATCCGCGGCAAGATTGACGGCCAGTGGCAGGACCTGAAGGTCGTCTCACTGCCCGAGGACTTCTGCGAGTGGAACTTCGGCAAGCGGCAGGAGCAGCTCCGCTTCATCGCCAAGATGATGGCGGCGCCGCCCGGCGCGATGGGTGCCATGATGAAGCCCGAGATTTCCGGGCCGCACAACGCGATGGTGGCGAGCCACGGAATGAAGCGCAAGGACTCGGACTTCGACATCAACAATGCGGTAAAGGGAACTGGGTGGCTGCCCACGCCGGAGAAGCTGCCGGAGATGACGGCTCTCTTGAAACGGACCTGGGACGACTCGATGGACAAGAAGCTCGCACTGCTCGAGAGCCTCTATACCAAGGCTACCGACGTGTACGATCGGACCAAGCAGGCGTCGCTCGAGCTCTACTCCCAGCCGAACTTCGAGACCCACTCGTTCCTGAACCAGATGGTCGACCCGGGCGTGGCGGTCGTATACCTCGACCTGCCCAAGTCGTACGAGCTCCGCTGTATCGCCCAGATGCTTCATCCCGACGACCCGGGGTTGTCCGACTACGAGAAGCAGGTCGTGGACTACATCAACCTCGTGCACGACTACTTCCACGGACAGTCACCGCGCAAGTCAATCGGCGTCATCTACCACGTGGTGCAGGTGTTTGACAACTCGCCGGGCCGGATGCGCGGCCAGCGGGTCGTGCCGCAGTTGCCGTGACCGGATTCGCGGTCCGAAACCGGAAGACCGGAGTTGAACCACAAAGAGCACACCGGGACGCTTCCTGCGGTAGCTGACTTTGTGTCTTTGTGGTAAGTTCCTGTCCTGATCCTCTGGGTGAGCGGGCCGGGTTGACATCTCCCGGCCCGTCACTATCTTAGATGTGATGCCTGAGCATAAGCAACTCGCGGTTGCCGCGCCGGCGCTGCCCGTACCCGACGATGTGCTGGTGCGGCGGGTTCAGGCCGGGAACACCGAGGCATTCGAGGAACTGGTGCGTCGCTACGAACGCAAAGTCTACAACATCACCTACCGCTTGATGGGCAACGAGCAGGACGCGAGCGAGGCGCTGCAGGACGCGTTCCTGCGCGCGTACCGGTTCATCGGCAAATTCCAGTTCAAGTCGTCATTCTTCACCTGGCTGTACCGGATTGCCACTAACGTGAGTCTGAGCAAGTTGCGGAAGCGGGGCAAGCTGCACACGGTTTCCCTGGACCAGCCGGTGAACGAGGCGGGCGACCTGCCGTTCGAGATACCGGACGTGAAGTACGGCCCGGAGAAGCTGATGAAACAGCGCGAACTGCGCGCCGCGATCCAGAAGGCAGTGGAAGAGTTACCCAAGGACTACCGCGAGGTTGTGGTCCTCCGCGACCTCGATGGGTTGAGCAACGAGGAAGTGAGCAAGAACCTGAAGTTGTCGGTGGCGGCGGTGAAGTCACGCCTGCACCGCGGCCGGCTGGTGCTGAGAGAGAAACTGGTGAGCTACCTGGAAGTGGCGCCTGCACCGCGGCCGGCTGGTGTTGAGAGAGAAACTGGTAAGCTACCTGTGATGGAGCGCGTGTGAAGAAGCGAAAGAAGACCACAAAGAAGAGCCACGAATCTACCAAAGGCCATGGACTGATTGCCGATGATGGAGCGGGTGTGAAGAAGCGAAAGAAGACTCCCAAGAAGAGTCACGAGTGCACCAAAGGCCACGAGCTTATTGGCGAGTATCTGGGGGGCGAGGCGGACACAGAGCCTACCCGCGAATTGCTGTTGCACGCCCAAGTGTGCAAGAACTGCGCGCTGCTGCTGCGCAGCCTTAGGCCTCTCGTCCTCTTCTGTCTCGGTGAATCCGACTGCGAGACGCCGGGCGTGTCCAAGGTTCTGTTCTCTGCGATCCGGCGAGAATTGCCCAAGCCTGACCCTGGATGGCGCGAGTGCACCGAAGTCCACGGACTGATTGCCGAGTGCGTCTGCGGCGAACCGGACGATGGGTTTCCCCCAGCACTCCTGCGACACCTTCTGTTGTGTCCGGACTGCGACTGGCTCATGCCTACTCTTGTGCGGATCGCTCGCACCCATACTTTGGTGTCGTCCATTGACATGCCGGATTCGGTTCATCAGAGACTTCGGGAGACAATCCTGCGCGCGATTCACCCGGACTGAGCGCGGTTCGCACCCGACCCACGGATTGCAGGCTAGCAACTGGGCCGTGACAACAGAGCGAGCGGTTAGTCAAGCGAGGCAGATGCGCGTGCTTGTAGCGATGAGCGGGGGCGTGGACTCGTCGGTTGCCGCCGCGTTGCTCAAAGAGCAGGGCTATGACGTGGTCGGCGTTACGATGCGGCTGTTCGATGATGAGCGCAAAGGCGAGGGCGGTCGTGGCTGCTGCGGGTCCGGCGGGTCGCGGGACGCGGCGAGAGTGGCGGCGAAACTCGGGTTTGCACACTACACGTGGGACTTCCGCAGGGAGTTTGAGGCCTCGGTCGTCGCGGACTTCTGTTCGGAATACGGTCGGGCGCGGACCCCGAATCCCTGCCTGAGGTGTAACGAGATACTGAAGTTCACGGAGCTGCTGGGCCGGGCGACACAACTGCGGGCGGATTTGATTGCGACCGGCCACTATGCCCGCATCGCGAAAACGGGGACTGTCCCCTCACAGGGACTGTCCCCAGCTTTCGCCGGCCGTTCGGCATGGCGGCTCCTGAAGGGTGTGGATACGGTAAAGGACCAGTCCTATTTCCTCTACGCGATGACCCAGGAGCAACTGAGCCGGGTGCTGATGCCGGTCGGGGGCCATACCAAGACCGAGGTAAGAGAGCTGGCGCGCAAGCTCGACCTGCCGGTGGCGGAGAAGCCTGAGAGCCAGGACATATGCTTCGTGCCGGACAATGACTATGAGGCTTTCCTCAGGAGGCGGCGGCCCGAGTTGTTCCGGCCCGGGTCCGTGCTGGATGTGTCGGGCAACGTGCTCGGACAGCATGAAGGAACTGCAAGTTTCACGGTCGGACAGCGCAAAGGTCTGGGGCTCGCGTTCGGCGACCGGCGATACGTCGTCCGGCTCGATCCGGAGAAGAACGCCGTTGTGCTCGGCACCGAGGACGAAGCGCGGGCGCGTGTGGTCGAGGCCGGGGACGCACGCTGGGTGTTGAGCAGGGCGCCGGTCGAACCATTCCGAGCTGAGGCAAGGGTGCGCTACCAAGGACGGGGCGGCCAGGCTCTGGTCGAGCCGAATGGCAAAGGTCGTCTGCGCGTGACATTCGACGAGCCGCAGTGGGCGCCCACGCCGGGTCAGGCGGTCGTGTTCTGGCAGGGCGATTGCACACTCGGGGGCGCGACCATCGGGTCGGAATGAGTCTGGCTTCTTGAAGGTGAGTATGAGTATTAGTCCAACCACTGTCACAGAGGAGGCACTGTGACGGCAGTTCTGTTCCTGATCCAAGCATTGACCGTGAGCTCGCAGGTGGACTCGGTCGTAGTCTACCCGCACCAGGTCCGGGTCGTCCGCAACGCGAGCGTGACCGTGTCCGGCCCGGGCGAGCTCGTCTTTCCCGGGCTGCCCGGGGCGCTCGGGGACAACAGTGTTCGCATCAAGGCTCCGGGAATCCGCGTCGGCGAGGTGCAGGTGCGGCGCGGGTATCTTGCCGAGCCCACGCCCGAGGTGAAGCGGCTGCTGGCGCGGGTGCAGGAGCTTGAGGACCAGTTCAAGGGACTGGAGGACGAGGGCGCGGTGCTCAAGGCCAAAGAGGAGTTCCTTAACTCGGTCAAGCTCGGCGCGCCGGAAATCATCTCGAAGGACCTGCAGCAGGGCAAAGTGGCTGCAGAGTCGTGGCGCGGCGCGCTCGCCTTTGTCGGTGACGAGCTGGTGAAGGTCAAGGCGCGGCAGGTGAAGCTCGCCCGCGAGAAGGAGAAAATGCAGAAGCAGGTCGAGGCGGCACGGCGCGAATACAATGATGCGAAGGCTGCAGTCGAGAACCGGAAGGAAGTCAGGTTCAACTTCGCTGCCGATGCCGGCACCTACGAGCTGCGACTTGCCTACGTGATTGCCAACGCCGCGAACTGGGTGCCATACTACGAGCTGCGGGCGAATCCCAGCAAGAGTAGGGTCGGCGTAGCGTACTTCGCGAAGCTCGCGCAGCGGACCGGTGAAGACTGGGAAAACGTGAGGGTTGTGCTTTCCACGACCACGCCGGTGCTGGGCGTCACCCCGCCCGAGCCGAATCCGTGGTACTTGTCCCTGCTTGAAGCCATGCGCAATGGCTACAGGAAGCGAGAGATGATGCCGGCGCCGGGCGCGGCAGGGGCTGGGGCTCGGTTCGATGAGGGCGTCATGGCGGAGGAGCCCGAGGAGATCCAACCGGTCGAGACCGGCATCTCGTTCCAGTATGCGATTCCTGGTCGGGTAAGCCTGAAGTCGGGCGAGCAGGCGAAGAAGCTCGGACTGAAGCAGGTAGCTCTCCCGGCCGAGTTCGAGTACTACACGCTGCCGCGCTCGGGGCAGCAGGCATACCTCACCGGCAAGCTCGCGAACACCAGCGACCTCGTGTTCCTGGCCGGCGGCGGCAACACCTATGTCGGCGACGAGTACACCGGCTCGACCTGGCTGCCGAACATCGCTTCGCAGGAATCCACGCTCTTGAGCTTCGGGATCGACGAGCGGGTCAAGGTGAAGCGCGAGCTGGTCAGGAGCTTCAAGTCCAAGGGCGGGCTCTTCTCCAAGACCGAGAAACAGAGTTTCGTGTATCGAACCACGGTCGATAACTACACCTCGAAACCGGTTGTCATCAAGGTCGTAGCCCAGGTGCCTGTTTCCCAGCAGGGCGCAATCAAGGTGACGGTCACCAAGGTCGAGCCGAAGTTCCTCGAAGAAGACAAGGACAAGGGGACCTATACCTGGAGGCCGACACTTGAACCCAAGGGCAAGTTCACCCTCGACTACGAGTTCACGGTCGAGTATCCGGCCGGCAGACGGGTGCAGGGGCTGTTCTAGAGTCGAGACAAGTTTGCGGGGCAGGCTTGCCGCCTGCCCCGTTTCGTTTATGCTTAGCTTGTGAGCACGCCGCAGTCACTCTCCCCCCAACCCTCTCCTGCTCAATGGAGAGGGAGCAGGGGAGTCGAAGTCATCGGCGCCGGGCTGGCTGGCTGCGAAGCGGCGCTGCAGTGCGCGCGCCTCGGCGTGCCGGTTCGGCTGCTCGAGATGCGGCCGGAGAAGATGACCGAGGCGCACCAGACCGGCGACGTGGCTGAACTCGTCTGCTCGAACTCGCTCAAGTCGGCGGAACCGGAGAACGCCCACGGGTTGCTCAAGGCCGAGTTGCGGATTCTGGGTTCGGCCCTGCTTGAGTGCGCCGAGCGGGCGCGGGTTCCCGGCGGCAAAGCCCTGGTCGTTGACCGTCGGCGGTTCTCGGCCGAGGTGCAGTCCGAGCTGTCGCGCGCCGGGGTCAGTTTTGAACGGGCGGAAGTCAGGTCCCTGCCGCCGGCCGCGGCTTGGTATCGCTCGCGGTTCGGCCTCTCCGACCCACACCAACCGATAGCTGCTGACGAACCGCGGTCTGATCCTGGCGTACCGGCCACCGTGATTGCCACTGGCCCACTCACATCGCAGCCGATGGCCGAGGCCCTGCAGTCTCTTCTCGGGGTTGATCGCCTCTTCTTCTACGATGCAATTGCACCGATCGTGAGCGCCGAATCGCTGGATATGGCGCGCATCTTCGAAGGCTCGCGCTACGACGTGGGCTCGGACTACCTCAACTGCCCGATGACAGAGGATGAGTACGACCGGTTCGTACAGGCACTGCTTGAGGCTGATCTCCACCCGTTGCACGAATTCGAGAAGCCCACGTTCGACGGCGAAATCCCAGGGGACAGTCCAGAACTGAATGGTCCCCGGATCTCGTCTCCGTTCTTCGAGGGTTGTCTACCGGCGGAGGAGATTGCGCGCAGGGGCAGACTGGCGCTGGCATTCGGGCCGATGAAACCGGTCGGGCTTGCCGACCCGCGCACCGGCAAGCGGCCGTTCGCGGTTGTGCAGCTCCGGCGCGAGAATGCGGAGGGCACGATGTACAACCTGGTCGGGTTCCAGACCCGACTGAAGCAAGGCGAGCAGGAGCGTGTGTTCAGGATGATACCCGGGCTGGAGAAAGCCGCCTTCCTTCGCTTCGGCAGCATCCATCGGAACACATATCTCGACTCGCCGAAGGTGCTACTCCCAACGCTGCAGACCAGAGCGAGTCCGGATCTGCTCGTGGCCGGTCAACTGACCGGCGTTGAGGGCTACGTCGAGTCAACCGGCGCGGGGCTGGTTGCCGGCATCAACGCGGCGCGGCTGGCAAGGGGAGATGAGCCGGTCGAGCCGCCACGCGAGATGATGCTGGGCAGCTTGCTGCATTACATCACTAGTCCGTTAGACAACTTTCAACCGATGAACGCCAACCTCGGCCTGCTGCCGCCACTAGAGAGACGTCTGCGTGGACGCGAGAAGCGGCGGGCGCTCGCGGAACGTGCGCTGGCGGCAACCCGCGAGTTTGCCTTGACTGTTACCGAGAACCTGGCATGATTGCCGGTCGTAACTGAAAGGAGCAATACCATGGATAATCTGAAACCATTGCCCGAGAAAGCTACCGAGATGCTCGGCTGGACCTGGCCGCAGTTCGAACCATACTATGCCGAGCTGGCCGGACGCAAGCTGTCCGCAGCGGACGTAGAGTCGTTCCTCGACGACTGGACCCACTTCGCCGACCGGCTCGACGAGGTCGGGACGCGCCTGAGCATTGCGAAAGACGTGAACACCGCCGACAAGGAAGCGGAACAGCGGTTCAACCGCTTCCTCGAAGACATCTTCCCGAAGTCGGCAGAGGCGGAGCAGAAGCTGAAGACGAAGCTGCTCGAGTGTGGGCTGAAGCCGGCCGGGTTCGAGAGGTCGTTGCGCCGGATGCAGGCCGACGCCGCCCTTTTCCGCGAGGCGAACCTGCCGCTGCAGGTTGAGGACGCAAAGCTCAGCACCGAGTATGGGAAGATAACCGGCAGCCAGACTGTTGAGTGGGAAGGGAAGGAAGTCACGGTCACGCAGTTGCGGCCGGTCCTGATGGAGACAGACCGGGCACGGCGCGAGAAGGCCTGGAGGCTGTCAGCCGAGCGGCAGCTGAAGGACCGCGACGCGCTCAACGACCTCTGGCAGAAGTTCATGAAGCTACGGCTCCAGATGGCGGCCAACGCCGGATTTCCCGACTACCGCTCGTTCCGGTGGCAGGAGATGCACCGGTTCGACTACACGCCGCAGAACTGCAAGCAGTTCCAGCAGGCGATCGAGCAGGCGGTCGTGCCGGCGGCTTCGCGAATCTACGCCCGGCGGGCAGAGCAGCTGGGGCTCGCGACCCTGAAGCCATGGGACCGGGATGTCGACCCGCTCGGCCGGCCGCCGCTCGCGCCGTTCAAGAACGTCGATGAGTTTAGGGCCGGGGTGCATTCTATCCTGAAGCAAGTTGACCCGCAGGTGGGTAGCTACTTCCAGACGATGGTGAACGAAGGGACACTCGACCTCGAGAATCGGAAGAACAAGGCGCCCGGAGGCTACTGCGCGACCTACGATGCGGCGAAACTGCCCTTCATCCTCATGAACGCGGTCGGGCTGCACGGCGACGTGATGACGCTCATCCACGAGAGCGGCCACGCGAGCCACAACTTCGAGGCGCAACACCTGCCCTGGTTCCAGCAACGCCACGCGGGGCTCGAGTTCGCCGAGGTAGCTTCGATGGGCATGGAACTCCTGGCCGCGCCGTACTTCGCGAAGTCGGCGGGCGGGTTCTACTCCGACGAGGACGCCGCACGCGCGCTGACCGAGAATCTCGAGAAGGACGTCCAGTTCTGGCCGTACATGGCGGTGGTCGACGGGTTCCAGCACTGGGTCTACGAGAATCCGCAGGCGGCGATGGAGCCGGCGAACTGCGACAAGCAGTGGACCGCGCTCTGGCACCGGCTGATGACCGGCGTGGACTGGACCGGGTTCGAGGACGTGGTCGCGACCGGCTGGCAGCGGAAGCTCCACATCTTCCTGGTGCCGTTCTACTATGTCGAGTATGGCCTCGCGTCACTGGGAGCATGCCAGGTTTGGGCCAATGCACTGAAAGACCAGAAGGCAGCTGTCGCTGCCTACCGTAAGGCGCTCGCGCTCGGCGGCACGAAGTCGCTGCCCGAGCTCTACGCGGCGGCAGGGGCGAAGTTCGCCTTCGACGCCGGCACTCTCGGCACGGTCATCAAGCTGATAGAAGAGAAGCTCGCCGGCTGATGCAGGGCCGGCGGTACTAACTTGTATGGAGGTCCGGTTATGATGCGACGATTGACTCTGATGGGGTTGCTCGGACTGGCCGTGATGCTGCTGTCCTGCGGCATTTTCGGGGGCGGCGGCGGCATCGAGTTCCCTCCAGTCGGCTACCTGATCATCAGCTACAACACTTCCCAAACAGTCGTGGACCCGATAACGCTGCTCGCCGAGGGTGGCGCTCCGCACGGCGGATATACGTGGTCGCTGGCGAGCGGCTCGCAGTACCCGTCCGGGACGACGGTGGACCCGCTCACCGGCGTGTTTCACGCGACCGGCGGGCCGGTATCGCGGCAAGCCACGAGCTTCAAGATGACCGCGACCGCCGGCTCGAACAGCGCCACCAGCAAATCCTACGTCGTCAAAGTCATGAACTACGGGAGCGGGCCGGTGCCGTCGGCGGTCCTGCAGCAGTGGGACCCCTACGGCGTCGACCCGAGCGCGCTTGAGCTGGCGGCCGCCAAGGCGGGGAAGGGCTACGGCGCGTCGCTCTTTGTACTGGGCGGAAAGCCGCCGTATCACTGGGCCGAGGACCTGACCTACGTCGGCCGCACCGACTTGAGCTCGGTCGGGCTGACACTCAGCCCGACCACCGGCGTCGTCTGGGGCGAGCCGTTCTCGAGCGCGTCGGGCAAGACCGTCCGGTTCCGGGTCATCGTCACCGACTCCGATGGCGACATCGCCGTGTACCAGCCGGTCTACACGATCCACGTCGAGTAGCCGTCGGGTGGGGTTTGACACGGCCTTGACCGCGCCTGCAGTTCTCGGCCGGAACACTGGGCGAGTCCCACTGCTGGTCGCCGCGACGACGGACTTCTGCCCGGTCTGAACCTCAGCCCCTCTGGAGTGTCTACAACTCCGCGGCCGCCCCGGGCACGGGCCATTGGGGCTTGACTTTCGGCGATTCAGGTCGAGAATTGCACTAGCGCTACATACGGGCGGAACGGGCACGTCCTGGACGAGACGCTCTGCGGCGTCGGTGTCCGTCCGCGAGTCGGTTGGATAGATAAGCAAAAGGAGGACCGTATGCACAGTAAGTCGCAGGTGTTCGTTGCCGAACTGGTGGGTACGTTCGTGCTCGTGTTCGGCGGCTGTGGCGCCGCCATCTTCGCCGGAGCGCATATCGGCTTTGCAGGAGTGGCATTCGCCTTCGGGCTGTCCTTGCTCGTCATGGCCTACGCCATCGGCCCGATATCGGGCTGCCACGTCAACCCGGCGGTGAGCATCGGCCTTGCCGTGGCCCGCAAAATCCCCGGCGGCATGCTGCTTCTCTACATCGTCGCCCAGCTCGTCGGCGCAACCATCGCCGGCGCGGTGTTGTGGCTCGTCGCGTCCGGCATGCCCGGGTTCGACATCAGCCAGGGCTTTGCCACCAACGGGTATGCCGAGCACTCGCCGGGCGGATACGGGTTGCTTGCGTGCCTGGTCGCCGAAATCGTGCTGACTTTCTTTCTCGTGTTCACGGTGCTGGGCACTACCCATCCGAAGTTCCCGGCCGGGTTCGGCGGGATACCCATCGGCTTCGTTCTGGTACTCATCCACCTCGTCGGCATCCCGATTACCAACACCAGCGTCAACCCGGCGCGAAGCATCGGCGTGGCCGTGTTCCAGGGCGGCTGGGCGCTCGGCCAGCTCTGGCTCTTCATTGTCGCCCCGATAGTCGGCGGGCTCTTGGCGGTCGGGATATACCGACTGGTGCGCGCGCGGGAGTAGTATCGCCCCGGGCAACGACGTAAGCATCGGTAAACCCAAGTCCGGAAAAGGAGGACTCTGATGGTCAAGGAGTTCAAGGAATTCATCCTGCGCGGAAACGTGATGGACATGGCGATCGGTATCGTCATCGGCGCCGCGTTCGGAACCATCGTTAAGTCGCTTGTGGCCGACGTCATCATGCCGCCCATCGGCCTGCTGCTGGGCAATGTTGACTTCGCCAACCTGTTTGTCATTCTCAAAGAGGGCGCGACCCCGGGCGCGTATGCCACCCTGGCCGCGGCCCGGGAGGCGGGCGCGGTGACGATCAACTACGGCGCGTTCGTCATCACCATCATCAGCTTCGTCATCGTCGGCTTCGCTATCTTCCTGATGGTAAAGGGCGTCAACAAGTCCCGCCGCCCGGCGCCGGCACCGGCCCCCGCGCCGACGAAGGACTGCCCGTTCTGCCTCTCGGCGATACCGATGAAGGCGACGCGCTGCCCGAACTGTACGTCGGAACTGAAGGCCTAGCCGAGGAAATAGGACTGACCAGAAACCGACATAGACGCCACGAAGACACGAAAGACACGAAACGAATGGGCGCAGAGACATGATGGTCCGTTTCATTCGGCTTCGTGCTTTCGTGGCTTTCTATCTCGGGATTCGGAGCTTGTTGAGAGGAGGACAAGATGACCCGTATCGGGATACTGCTTGCCACTATCGCGGCGCTCGCCGCGGCCGAGTCCTGGAACCTCGCGGTTGACGCCAACCTGACCGTGAACCAGAACGCCTACAGCAACTGGGAAGGCGGCGCAAACGGCCTGCTCGCCTATGCCCTCAACTCGAACTCGCTGGCCGAAAAGCAGCTCAACGAGAAGATGAACACGCGCAACATCCTGAAACTCGCATTCGGCCAGAACGCGACCCAGGATACGAGCGGAAAGTGGGGCCCTTTGGAGAAGGCGACCGACGAGATCAACTTCGAGTCGGTGCTGCGCCTGACCCTCGGCTTCGTCGTCGACCCGTACGCCAGCGCGCAGCTCCAGAGCCAGTTCTGGGACAAGAGCGACGCGACCCTGAACCGGTACTTCAATCCGCTGGACCTGAACGAGGCGCTGGGCATCGCACGGGTCCTGGTCAAACACGAGAAGACCGAACTCGTGAGCAGGCTCGGGGTCGGGGTTAAGCAGCGGTTCGACCGCCAGGTGCTGCAGGCGGACTCGACTCGCGCAAACATGTTCAGCAACTACGGTGGTGTGACGTTCGCGACCGACTTCACCACGCCGCTGGCCCAGGAGAAGATCGTCTACACCAGCAAGCTCACGCTGTTCCAGGCTCTGTTCTTCTCCGAGGCTTCTGCGCTTGCGGGAAAGCCCAATGCCGACTACTGGAAAGCGCTCGACGTGGGCTGGGAGAACATCTTCGTCGCGAGCATCACCAAAGTGCTGATGGTGAATCTCGCCGCGCAGGTGCTCTACGACAAGGAAATCAACACCAAGGCGCGGCTGAAGGAGACCCTGGCGCTTGGCCTGACGTACAAGCTCATCTAGCTCTCTCTGCAGAGAGCTCGCTACGCGGCGGGGAAGACCACCCCGCCGCGCCGGTTCGAAGAGTCATCCACCGATCCCACAGATTACACAGGTCCTCGATTCGGAGCTTGCTCTTGGGCTTGAGCTGGGGCCGGCGTCCAGCTAAGGGCGCTGCTTGCCGTTCGGCCTGGCTGTCGGTATCATGTGGCGATGAGAGGCAAGATTGAGCTGGTGCTGCGTGAGATGAGCCAGCTCTTCAACTCGATGGACCCGTCGCCGTTTAACGACCGGGACTTGAACCGTGACGCCGAGGAGTTCATCGTGAGCTGGGCGCAGGAGTATCCGCGCAACGCGCCGCTGTCGCTTACCATCCATCTCGAGAAAATGCCGGCGCAGGACCCGACCGCCCTGATGACCGAGGCGGTCCACAACTTCTTCGCCTACCGGGCCAACCTGAACCGGCTCGCGTTCCGGCGCCTGATGGACGATGGCCGGACCAGCCTGATGGTCGGCCTCGCGTTTCTCGCCGGCTTCCTCGTCATCCGCAACCTGGTGCTCGGTAGAGCAACCGGTGCCTGGGTTGGTGTCGTCCGAGAGGGCCTGACTATCGTCGGCTGGGTCGCGATGTGGCGGCCGGTGCAGATTTACCTCCACGACTGGTGGCCGCTTTGGCGCAGGGGCCGGGTTCTCTCCCGTTTGAGCGCGATGCCGGTTGAAGTCGTCCAGAAGAAACCGGGCACCGGGTTTGCGGTCCCCGGCGAGCTTCCCAAGTGAACCGGTTCATATGGGGTCCGCGGTTCTGGTTCCTGGTGTCGGCCGTCATCGCGCTGGCGCTCGACCAGGTATCCAAGTGGCTGGTCCTCAGGTTCGAGACCCTCCACGTGTCGCGGCAGGTGCTCGGCGATGCGCTCAGGTTCTCCTTGACGATGAACGAGCGGGGCCTGTTTGGGATGTCCTACGGTCCGATCTGGGTCCACTACGCCCTGCCGGTCGTGGTTGTCGGCGTCGTCATCTACCTTGGTCTGCGCAGCCCGGACCGATGGTTCGGCATCGGCCTCGGAATGATCCTCGGCGGCGGGGTGGGGAACAACCTCATCGACCGCGTCCGGTTCGGTTCGGTCGTCGACTTCATCGACATGGGAATCGGTAGCACGCGCTGGTACACCTACAACCTTGCCGACGCGTTCGCAGTGGCGGGCGTCATTATGCTTCTGACGCACGAGTTCCTTGGCTGGGGCAAGGCCAAACCGGCCGCAACTGCCGACTCGAAGGCCGCCACTCCACCCAGCCCCGGGCAGAACTGATGACCGGCCGGAGACGGCCGCGACCGGAGCGCAGTATCTTGCGTGGGGTTTGAATGCCGGGCCCGATAGAGATAGTCGGTCCCGACCCGCGCTGGCCGGAGTGGTTCGGAGAAGAGAGCGCACGGGTTCGAGCCGCTCTCGGCAGGAGCCTGCTCGGCCTCGAGCACGTCGGCAGCACTTCGGTCCCCGGTCTCGGCGGCAAACCGACCATCGACATGCTGGCGGGCGTTGCGGGCAGGAACGAAGCGGACGCGGCCCTGCCGGCCCTGGCGGCAATCGGCTACACCGACGTCACACCCGAGCCCGAGGACCCGGACTGGTACTACTGCATCGGCAAGGGCGGAGGCGCCGCGCTTCGGTTCCACCTGCATCTTGCCCGACATGATAGCGGATTCTGGCACCGGCACATCGTCTTCCGCGACTTCCTGCGGGTCAATCCGGCCGCGTCCGAGGAGTACTTCGAACTCAAGAAGTCGCTGGCAGCACGCTTCCGCGACGAACGGATGAAATACTGCACGGCTAAGACCGGGTTAATCCGCTGGGTCGAGGCACGGGCTGCGGGCGTGAGCATGGCTCTGATGACGGAGTCCGATACCGCCGCCGTCGCCCGCGTGTTCGAGCGCTGGCACAAGACCGCCAGGCAGTACGAAGACTACTACGCCCAGCAGCGGCGCGGCGAACGGGCCGTGCTCGTGGCGAGGCTTGCCGGTGAGGTCGTCGGGTACGCGACGCTCCAGACTACGTCCGGCTACGTTGCATTCCGCGAGCAGGGAATACCGGAAATCGCCGACCTGAACGTCATCAACGAGCACCAACGCAAAGGCATCGGTTCGGCGCTCGTCTATGCGGCGGAACGGCTGGCGCGGCAGCGCAGACATGCGGCGGTCGGCATCGGCGTCGAGCAGTCGCCGGCCTACGAAGCGGCCAACCGCCTGTACCCGCACCTCGGCTTTGAGCCGGACGGCCGCGGCATCACAACTTCCGACAACGAACTCCATCTCCTGAAGCCGCTCCACTGACGCCTCCGGCGACAACCCGGGACCTCGGGCGCTGAAAACGCCTCGCAAGGTCCCTCTCATCGTTGCTCTCAACATAGCCCAGATTCTTACTTCAGGCGTGTAATCCAGCGTGGATTTCCGAGGGTAGTCGAATGGACCGGCCAATGCGTGCTCAAGCGCGTCCGCTATCGTATCGCGACCTGTTTCGG
>CAYOCZ010000014.1:0-20274 GCA_964402475.1 uncultured bacterium
GTCCGACTTCACTAGCGCTCACAGGAACCCGCATTCGTGGTTACACCCGCCCGATGCCGCCTTGACATCCCCGCCCGCTTTGGGTCGCCCCGAACCCCGCACCACAGGGTTCCACCCCTCTGCGGAAGACAGGGGACAGTCCTGGGAGGGGGACACGTCCACAGAGCGACGCGAGGAACGCGTCGCGGATGTGTCCCCGGCGCCTGCTCGGCGCGGTACAGTCCCCGTTTTCCGCACGTGCACCTGTAGTCTTGGGGTGACCCCGCGGGTTTGACATCTCCGCCCGCGGCCGACTTCCGACTGCCGACGTCCGACTGCCGATCGGCCGAGGCTGCAGGCCGCCAGCCGTCGGCCTCTGTCCCCCGCGCTTGCTTGACTGAACCGCCTCTACCGCTATAGTAGCCGCATGAAAATCGCGATGATCGGCTCGGGCTACGTCGGGCTTACGAGCGGCGCGTGTCTCGCAAAGGTCGGCCATGACGTGTTTTGCGTGGACAACGACGCTGCACGGATTGACGTGCTGAACCGTGGCGACGTGCCATTCTACGAGCCCGGTCTGCCGGAGATAATCGTCGAGGCCAAGGCCGGAAACCGGCTCCGGTTCACGACCGACATCCGCGCGGCCGTGCGCGACAGCAAGGCCGTGTTCATCGCGGTCGGCACTCCGCCCCGCGAGAACGGCCAGCCGGACCTGACCTACGTCGAGCACGTGGCCCGCGATATCGCCGCGAGCATTCAGGACTACTGCCTGATTGTCGAGAAGTCGACCGTGCCGGTCCAGACCGGCAAGTGGGTGCGCACGACCATAGAGCGGTACAACAAGGCCGGCACGCCGTTCGACGTCGCCTCGAACCCCGAGTTCCTGCGCGAGGGCTCGGCGGTCGGAGACTTTCTCCACCCGGACCGTATCGTGGTCGGGGTTGAGTCGGAGCGCGCCCGCGAGTTGATGAAGGAGATTTACGCCCCGATTGACGCGCCGATAGTCTTCACCGACCTCGCCTCGGCCGAGCTCATCAAGCACGCGTCGAACGCGTTTCTCTCCATGAAGATATCCTTCGCCAACGCCCTGTCTATCGTGTGCGAGGCATCGGGCGCGGACATCAGGAAGGTCTGCGGCGGCATCGGCATGGACAAGCGCATCGGGCCGGCGTTTCTCGAAGCCGGCATCGGGTACGGCGGATTCTGCTTCCCCAAGGACCTGAGCGCCTTCATCGCCATCGCCAGCGACCTGGGCTACGACTTCCGGCTGCTCAAGGAGGTCGAAGCAATCAACGACGACATGAAGCGCCGGTTCGTCCGCAAGATTCAGTCCGTGCTCTGGAACCTGCGCGACAAGAACGTGGGCGTGCTCGGGCTCGCCTTCAAGCCCAATACCGACGACATGCGTCTTGCCCCGTCCATCGACATCGTGAACGCGCTCGTGCACGAGGGCGCGAAAGTCAGGGCATTTGACCCGCAGGCGATGGATCGGGCGAAGAGCGTACTGCCCGGCATCACTTATTGCACTTGCGCGGAAGAAGTGGCCGACGAGGCCGACGCGCTCGCGGTCGTCACCGAGTGGCCGGAGTTCAAGAAGATCGACTTGAGCGCGCTCAAGAAACGGATGCGGCTGCCGATAATCTGCGACGGCCGCAACCTGTTCGAGCGGGGCGAGGTCGAGAAGCTCGGATTCACCTACATCGGAGTGGGCCGGTGAGGGCGCTGGTCGCGGGCGGCGCCGGGTTCATCGGCTCGCACCTGTGCGACTACCTGCTGGAACGCGACTTCGAGGTGCTCTGCCTCGATAACCTGGTCACCGGCTCCAAGCAGAACATCCGCCACCTGCTGCACAAACCGGGATTCCGGTTCCAGCGCGCCGACGTCACGAAGCGGCTGCGCGTGACCGGCCGGGTGGACGTGGTCTTCAACCTCGCCTCCCCGGCATCGCCTAAGGACTACCTGGCGTTGCCGCTCGCGACCCTTGCGGTCGGTTCGACCGGCACCAGGAACCTGCTCGAACTCGCGCTCCAGAGGAAGGCGGTTTTCGTACAGGCATCCACATCTGAGGTCTACGGCGACCCGCTGCTCCACCCACAGGTCGAGTCCTACTGGGGCAACGTAAACCCGGTCGGCCCGAGGTCGGTGTACGACGAGGCCAAGCGTTTCAGCGAAGCCCTGGTCATGGCCTATCACCGCAAGCGCGGACTCGCGACGAAGATCGCCCGCATCTTCAATACCTACGGCCCCCGGATGCAGCTCGACGACGGCAGGATAGTGCCGACCCTTGTCGACCAGGCCCTGACCGGCAGGCCTTTAACCGTATACGGAACCGGCAGACAGACCCGCAGCTTCTGCTACGTCTCCGACATGGTCGCAGGGCTGTACCGCCTCGCCTCATGCACCGACCCCATGCCGGTGAACCTCGGCAATCCGCAGGAATTCTCGATTCTGCGCTTCGCCCGGATGGTGAAGAAGCTGACCGGCTCGAAGAGCCCGCTGAAGTTCGAGCCGCTTCCCGAAGATGACCCGAAGCGCCGGCGACCCGACATCACCCGCGCGGCCCGGTTGCTGCGCTGGAGGCCCCAGGTCGAACTGGAACCGGGACTCAAGCTGACCATCGGCTCGTTCCGCAGCAACAAGCGCTGCACCGTCCAACCGAGGCTGCTGCGGCCGACGTGAGGCCCGTCGGTATCGGACTCGCCGGCCTTGGCCGCTGGGGCCGGAATTACCTGAAGACTCTGCTCGCCTTGCCCGAGTGCCGACTCGTCGCCGCGGCCGACGCAGACCCGGCGATTCGCGCCGCAGTTGCCGCCCAAACCGGAATCGCAGTGAGCGAGTCGGCCGTTCAGTTGCTCTCCGACCCGGCAATCGAGGCAGTGGTCATCGCCACACCCGACCGCACGCACTATGCCCTCTCTGCTGCCGCGCTCGCGGCGGGTCGCGACGTACTGGTGGAGAAGCCGATGGCGCTTGAGCCAGTCGAGGCCGAAGCGCTTGCCGAGCAGGCCGAAGCCGACGGACGCGTGCTTGCCGTGGGGCATACTGCTGTCTATCACCCTGGCTTCGCGCAATTGATGGATGAGGTGCGGGCACGGCCGCTCGACGCGGACCGACGGGCATCGGCAATCCGCACTTCCTCCGGTTACACCGACGGTCGTTCCAACCCCATCCTGGACCTCTGCCCACACGACATCGCCATGGCCGTACTGCTGTTCGGGACTCCGGCCGAAGCGCGCGCGCACACAAACGGGAATGGCGTCGAGTATGAAGTCCGGTTCAAGGGAGGCGCGCTGCTCAACGGGCACGCGGAATGGCGCGAGGCACCGCACCTCCGCCGCTTCGAGCTCGCGGGCGCGGGAAAGGCTCTCGTAGACGAATGTGGCGGCTGCGGCTCCCGCGAAATCCGCGACACGCCCCTCGGGCGCCAGTGCCTGGACTTCGTCGAGTGCTGCCGGACCCGAAGACAGCCGCTCAGCAGCGGCCGGGTGGGCCTCGCCGTGGTGCGCTGCTTCTCTGCCCTTGCTTCGTCGTGTACCGACGGCGGCGCTTGGGTGCGGATTAGTGACATCGTTCATCGTCCATCGTCCTTCGTCAGCCGCAGCGGCCCCGGCAGGACGGAAGAGCGCGCAGAGGTAGCATGACCTTGAGCGTAGTCATCCCGGTCTACAACGAGGAGACATCGGTCACCGAACTGGTCGAACGGGTCAAGGCGGTGCCGGTCGACAAGGAGATAATCACCGTCGACGACCACTCGAGCGACAGCACTCTCTCGGTACTGAACCGCATTTCGGGAATCCGTGTCATTTCGCACCCGGTCAATCGGGGCAAAGGCGCGGCGGTCCGCACCGGGCTGACGCATGCCTCAGGCGACGTCGTTGTCATCCAGGATGCCGACCTCGAGTACAACCCCGGCGACTACCCGGCCTTGCTCGAACCCTTCGCCAACCCCGGGGTCGACGCCGTGTATGGCTCCCGGTTTCGCGGCGGGGGCAACTTCCTGTTCATGAGCAAGCTGGCCAACTACTTCCTCACCTTCCTGACCAACGCGTTGTTCGGAGGCCGAATCACCGACATGGAGACCTGCTACAAGCTCATCCGCCGGCCGTTGTTCCAGGGCCTGGACCTGTCCGCCGACCGGTTCGAAATCGAACCGGAGATCACCGCGAAGCTGCTACGTCGGCATTGCCGGATTGCCGAAGTTCCTATACAATACAACGCGCGTAGTGCCGGCAAGAAGATCGGTCCCCGCGATGGCGTGGCGGCCTGTATTGCTCTCGTCCGGTGGTACGTAGGCTAGCATATGGCAGACACTCCTGCTGAATCGATAAACGCCGTCGAACTCGTCGGCGTGTCACGGCTGTACCAGCACTCGTGGCCGGCCCTGACCGACGTGAACCTGACGATCGAGAAGGGCGACTTCATCTTCATCCTCGGCGCAACCGGCGCCGGGAAGACCACGATGCTGCGCCTGCTCTACCGCCAGGATCTTGCCGAGTCGGGCCGAGTCAAGGTGCTGGGCTACGACCTCAGAAAGATGGCCTTATCCGATGTACCGCGTCTGCGCAAGCGGATCGGCATCATCTTCCAGGATTTCAGGCTGCTCGCCGAGCGCACGGTCTACGAGAACCTGGAATTCGTACTGAGAGTCATTGGCACCGACCGCAAGGAGATACCGGGGCGGATACAGGAGACGCTGAACCGGCTCGGGCTCGTTCACAAGAAGGACTCGTATCCGCACCAACTCTCAGGCGGCGAGCAACAGAAGACCTCGATCGCCCGGGCCCTGGTCAAAGAACCGGAAATCCTGCTGGCCGACGAACCGACCGGCAACATCGACCCCAGGGCTGCGGCCGACATCCTCAACATCCTCAAGGACATCAACTACCAGGGCGCGACTGTGCTGATGGCCACGCACGACGCGGACCTGGCCGAACGGACCCGGCGAAGGCGCGTAACGCTCGACGCCGGCAGGATAGTGCGCGATGAGACTTAGCTATATACTCCAGGAGGCTTTCCGGAGCATCAACCGCAACCGCGGAAGCTTCCTCCTCGCGGCAACGGTCCAAGCCATCTGCCTCGTACTCCTGTCGGTATTCATCATCCTGACCTGGAACCTCGTCCGGCTGTCGGAAACCGCGAGCCGCCGAATCGAACTCTACGCGTTCGTCAGCGACCGGGCCGACCCGACGCTGCTCGTGGACCGAATCGGCTCGCTCGACGGGGTGGCCCAGGCGCGCTACGTGTCAAAGGACGAAGCGCTCATCGAACTGCGGACCGACCTCGGACCGGACTCGAGCCTTGTCAGCGCGCTCGAAGACAACCCGCTGCCGCCTTCGGTCCGTGTCACCGTCCGTTCCGGGTTCGCGTCACTCCATGAGCTTGCCTCCCTCGAGCAGAAGATGCTGCTCATACCCGGAGTCACGGAAGTCTGGTCCGGCAAGGAGCTGGTCGAGCGTCTCGAGCGCATCACCCGTACGGTGATGTTCCTCAACATCGGTATCCTCGTCATCGTCTTCTGCGCCGTGCTCTTCATCGCCTTCCAGACCGTCGAATCATCGATTGCGGCGCGCCACCACGAGATCCAGATCATGGAACTGGTGGGCGCAACCGGCACCACCGTGCGTCTGCCGTTTGTGATCGAAGGAACCGCCCAGGGCATACTCGGAGGGGCGGCTGCGTTCGTTCTCGCCGTGGTCTTCCACCGGCTTACGACCGTTATCATCCCGGCCACGGCCCTGCCGATCGGCCTTGTCCTGCTCGCCGACCTCGGGCTGGGGGCGCTGTCCGGTATTGCCGGGTCGCTCATCGCCTTGAACCGCATCCACCGCGTCCCCCGAGCCGTTGCCGCGGAAGATGCTGAATAGCGAATGGCGAAGAGTGAAGGGCGGATTCGGGCTTCGGTATTCCTGATTCCCTGTTCACTACTTCTCGCCTTCGCGCTTCAGGCTCAGCCCCTGCCGCCTCTCGACACCGGTCTCCCTCAACCCGAAACCCCTGAGACGCTCACCGTCCGGCAGCTCGACCAGCAAATACAGCAGAACCAGGCCGAACTCGAACGGACAAGACAGCGCCTTGCCGATATCGAAAACCAGCTCGCCGAACTCACGGGCCGGGAACAGGCCGGTCTGGCCAGGCTGGGGTCGCTACAAGAGCAAATCAACGTGACCCGGGGCTACCTCGCCCGGCTCCGGAACCAGGCGGCGGCGCGCACCAGTGAAATCGCGCAGGTCGCAAGGCAGATCCATGAGACCGCGACCGAAGCGGAAGTTCGCAAGGAAGAGCTGGGCCGCCGGCTGGAGAGCATCTACAAGTACGGTCGGCTCAACCCGCTGACGGCGCTCCTATCGACCCGCAGCGTGCCTGAGGTCTACCGCAAGATAATCTACCTGCGCTGGGTCGTGCGTGCCGACCAGCGCCTCGCCGCGGAATTGAAGGAACTGAACCGCCAGCTTGACGTGCAGCGTTCACGGCTGGTCGCCGCCCGTGCCGAGCTCGAGCGCCTGCAGCGCGAGCAACTCGACCAGGAGGCAAAGCTCAATTCGGCGAAAGCCGCCGAGTCGGCTCTGCTCAAGAAGGTGCGGGGCGAGAAGGAGACGGGCCGGGCCCTGCAGCGCCAGCTCGCCGAATCCGCCGGCCGGCTGCAGAACCTGCTCGCCGACCTGCAGCGTCGCAAGGAGCAGGCGCGGCCCGAGGCGGCCGCCCTGTTTGAAACCGCGAAGGGCAACCTGCCCTGGCCGCTCCGCGGCAAGGTCATTGCCACGTTCGGCTCTCAGGTTCACCCGCGCTACAAGACGAAGACCCGCAACCTCGGGATTGACATCAAGGCCGAGCCGGCCGCGCCCGTCCAGGCGGTGGCGGCCGGCCACGTCGCCTATGCCGACCAATTCATTGGCTACGGCAACCTCCTCATCGTTGACCACGGCGGCGGCTTCTACACCCTCTACGCCAATCTCAGTGAGATGACAGCGCAGATCGGTGCGGAAGTGGCGGCAGGCACCAGGGTCGGGGCTGCCGGCGACTTTCTCCACTTTGAGATTCGGAAGGACGGGAAACCGGTCAACCCGATGGGCTGGCTCAAGCCCTAGCCGGTGTCCTCCCCTGACCATCCCGCCCCTCGCATCCGCCTTCCTCTGGTCGGCCAGGCGAACGCGGTTCGGTTCCTCGAATCGTGGCTGGCCGGCGGCGCGTTTCCGCCACTGCTCTTCACCGGACCGGCAGGGGTCGGCAAGCGGACGGCCGCGCTCGTGCTGGCGCAGGCGGCAAACTGCACGGACACGAATCAGCAGCCCTGCGGTGTCTGCCGGAGCTGCCGGTCAATCGCCGAGCTCAACTATCCCGACCTGAAGCTGCTCCTCCCGATCCGATTGCCGAAAAGGGATGCGGATATCGAGGATGTCGCCGCGGCCACGCTCGACCGTTATCGTGAGCTCACCCTGGGCCAGGCTCAACCGGTCCCCAACCCGAAGCTGAAGATACCGATTGACGCGGTGCGCTGGCTCCGCATCGAGATGGCAAAGCCGCCGCTCCTGGCCCGACGCCGCTTCTTCGTGCTGGTGCACGCGCACCAGATGAACGCCGAGGCGGCCAACGCCCTGCTTAAAGCACTGGAAGAACCCCAGGCTCAAAGCACGTTCATCCTCACGTCGTCGCGGCCGGCCGCTCTACCCGCGACCATCCGCTCGCGCTGCCAGGTGGTCAGGTTCGCATCAGTTGCCCCGGACGTAGTCCGCCAGTGGCTGCACGAAAACGCCGGCACTTGTTCGGCCGACGCCGAGCTTGCCTCAGCCCTGGCCGACGGGTCAATCGGGACAGCTCTACGGTTTCTCGAAAACCGGGAGGACTTCCTCGTCGCGCCGGTCGTTGACTACTTCGCCGGGCGACTCGGCTCGAATGAGAGGGCCGTCACCGTTGCTCTCAAGGGAGCCAAAGAAGCTGCGCCCGCGGCCGTGGTCGGCACCCTGCTCTTCCTGTATCAGGAGGCCTTGCGCGTCAAACTCGGCGCCGTCTCTGTCTACGCGAAACGGAATCCGGGCGTCGTCGAACCGAATGCCGAACGCGAAACCGACTACCTGCGCCGGGCGGTGAAGTTCCTGTTGTCGCGCAACCATGAGGCCGGCCTGAATGTCAACGCGCGTTTGTTCAACTACAGCCTGCTCTCCACCCTCAAGCCACCGCCTCGCCCCCGGCTACCGGCCTGAGTCGGCCGCAACGCCGGGTGAAGCGACCGTCACCAGGTCCTTCAGTGCGGCGTAGCGCTTCTCACCGATGCCGGAAACGGCCCGCAGCTCACTGACGCTGCGGAAGCCGCCTTTGCGTTGCCGGTATTCGACAATCCTGCCCGCAAGCACCGGCCCGACACCGGGCAACCCGTCAAGCTGACGTGGTGTAGCCTGGTTGAGATCCACCGGTGGTGCAACTGCCGCCGGGGCAAGCGAACATCCCGCCGCTGTGTCCTGGACCACGGCAATCGGGCTCAGGGCGGCCTTACGTCTGAACGCGGCGCGTCGGCAGTATGAGACACCGACTCCGACAAGAAAGGCTGCTGTCAACAGCAGCAGGATGGCCTGTTCCCGTCGGTTCACTAGAACCTGAACAGGACCCAGAGGTCGAGGTCCATTGACTCGGTCGTGGTCACCGACAGCCCCCGGCTCTGGCTGTACCCGGCGTTGAGCCCCGCCTCGATGCTCTTCGAAAAGCGGTAGGAAGCCGCCAGCGAAGTCCCGAAGGAGTTGTCGCGTTGCAGTTCGCTGGTCGTGTCAGCCGGCAGGCCGCCGTCCCAGAGTTGCAGCCACCGATGAGTCTGGGCCGCGCGTAACGACCAGGTCAGGCTCAGGTCCGACGAGAACTTGAGCTTGCCGAGGAGCGGTAACCGCAGGCCCTGCGGAGCGGAGAAGGCGTAGGAGAAAGACAGATTCACACCACGTACGTTCGAGTGGGTGACGCTGCGCTCGGCTCCCGAATCGTCCAGGAAGCTGGTAGTGGAGCTGAACGTGTAGTTGGTGGAAAGCGTCGTGCTGACGCGTCTCTTCCATGTCGTCCTCCAGGACAGGAGCGGGCTGAACTCGTTCTCGTCGGTCTCGCTGCGACCGTACATCCCGAGCGATTCGCGGGCGACGCTGTCACCGTTCCCCAGTTCGTAGTAGCGGACGAACTCTCCGCCCACGTTGCGCTGGTGCCGGTAGCTGGCCGTCAGCTTTGAGTCGGTCGCCCAGTTCTTGAACAGGTTGTGGACTTTGCCCTGCGTCAGCTCCAGGTCGGGCCACGTTGTGCTCCGGTCGAGAGTCGTGCTCCGGAGAATGCTGCCCAAGTCCTGCCCCTGAGACCACTGGTAGGCGATCCGCGCCGTCAGTTCGCGCACCTGCCCGCCGGACGAAACTCGCAGCGTGTTGCGCCGCTCACGGGTCACGCTGGTCGGTGGTCTGAGGCTGTCGAACTGGAAGATGTCGGTGAACCCGAGGCGATAGTGCCATGGCGAGGCATCATACACCCTGACCAGATCGCTGTTGCGCGAAAACGTGTAGCTGAGGTCGATCGGATCAAGCACCCGTGACAGACCGCCAGCTCCTTTGCGGAGCGCATCAAACGGGCTGAGCTTCGGCTGCGGCGGAGCAGACTCCCCGGTCGTGTCCTTCCCGACCGATGAGTCCTGTCCCAGCGAGTCGCTCTTGAGTCCCGGCTCCGGTTTCCCGGGCCGTGGCTTCGTGTCCCGCCGCTCAGGCGGCTCGAGTTTGCCCAGCAACTCGGGCAGGTCGGTGCCCAGGGTGAATTCGATGTCACCGGAGTTGTTCATGTTCCGGTACTGCGAATAACCGGTGGCGACCTTGGTTCGGTCGTCGGAGTAGCCGCCGTTGAAATCAATCCCCGGGGTAACCGCGTCCGCAATCTCGAAACTGTATCCGGCATCGAAGCTGTGTTCGCGGCCGGCCTCGGTGCCGGTCGTGAGAAACCACAAGGTGTCGGGCGACGGCACCAGCAGGTCTCGGTCGGTCTGGACGTCGTAGCCGAATGTCAGGTCCTCGATCGGAGAGTAGCCCACGCCGAACTCGGTTGAGAGGCCGTGGCCCAGCAGAGTGTCAACCCGAAAGGCACTGTCAGGACTGGAGCGCGTGCCGCGCAGGGACCGCTGCCGGCCGTCGGTCACGCCGACGCGCACATCCTGTGGAAACAACGCGAGCTCGCTCTCCGAGCCGACCCTGACCCTTAGGTCGGGCGCGACTGCGTAACTCCACTGAAACGTGCTCGCCGAGGATGAATCGCGGCCAAGCGGCGCGTGGTTCTGACCGTGACGGTCACGCCACGAAACCGCCATGCCCTCAAGCGTGTAGTTGAGCCAGCGGTTGCCCGACTTCTGTTTGCGTATGTTGTCGAGGAACAGCTCCTGGCTCCGCCCCGTGGTCACGTAGTCCGGCGACGAGGCGAGTGCCTCCGGCAGCAGCAGGTCTGGATACAGCGGCGAGAACTTGGGCACGTCGCGCCGGCCGGATATCGAGTACCCGATTGGCAGACTCAGCCCCCAGGCCTGAGGCAACAACCGGTCGAGGTTTGCCCGGAAGCTCGCCCCGAGACTGGTTCCGAAACCGCCGGCCTTCACGCCCCGGCCTTCGCTGAACCGGCGGAAGTTGGGGTCGGAGTAGCCGTAGTTCACGCCCAGCGATGCGAAATCCGAGAGCGCGACGTTGGAACGGGCCTGGAACCCGTAGCCCGGCTCCTTGTGCGGTGCGGTCAGACGCATGTCGTCGAACCAGAGCCCGCCGGAAATCCTCGCGCCCTCCGGGTTCTCGATTCCCAGCGCCGTATACCGGATACCGGCGAGCGACGGAGTTCCCAGCACCCGGTAAGGTCCGCTCGACCACAGGTCTGTCCCCGGCACGTCGGCCTCATCCCGTCGCAGCTTCAGCACCGGAAACGAGTCCAGAGGAATCACGAACTCGTACCACTTGCCGTCCCGACCCGGCACCAGCGCACCGCTGGGCACCGGGGCTCGGTACTCGTAGTAGTTGACCGAGTCCACGCCCAGCCTGAGAAGAAACGCCAGGCCGTTGCCATCGTCATGCACGTACAACCGGAGGTCCCTGTACTCCCGGTAATCCTCCTGGTCCGCCGAAGTCTTGTTCACGGTCGCCCGCCGGTAGCCGTGCAGGTTCTGGTAGCCGAGGAGCAGCGCCCCCTCCTGCTCGAGGTTACCGTTGGCGTCGCGTTTGAGCTGGAACGGCGGGGTGTAGCTGGTATCGGTCTTGCGCGAGATTTGAGTCGCCCAGACCTTCTCGGTTGTGTCGGTTGGCACGCGGCCCGGCATCCGGCCGGTATCACGAAGCGATGCGAGCAGCGGGTCAGCCCAACGGCTGCCGATGAACTCAATCGAGTAGAAGTCAATGGTGTCCGGCTCCTCAAAATCGTCAAACCAGACCCGTACCAGCCTGATGTCCTCCCACTTCGGCTGCCCGACAGTCCGGAAGCTCACGCTGTCGTGCAAAGAGACACGGCATAGCTTCCACCCGTTGACAAGGTCGGTGAAGTAACGAGTGTCCCCCAGCGGGATGTCGTACTCGAAGTAGTGGTCGTAGCGCGAGAACCCGCTCCGGTCGAGGTCCTCCTGGTCCAGGTAGTTGTTGCCTTCGGTGCCGTTGGGGTTCGTTTCGGGGTCGAAGTCGTCGTTGCCGTTGTCGGCAGTATCCGGTTTGCCCCACACGCTGTCGGCTCCGAAGACGGTATCGAGACCCGTGTCCTCCAACCCGGCATCGAGCACTCCGTTGGCATTCCGGTCCTCGGTGTTGTTGCGCCCGTCCAGTCCGACGATTGCTCCGCCCCGGTTCCGCCGCGGCGCGTCCTCGTCGATGGACATGCCTACCGTTACGTGGATGGTACCGGTCCTGCCCCTCGGCTTGAGGATCATCCGCAGGTCCTCGACGTCGCTCAGGTTCATGCTCATGCCGGACTGCGCGGCCGAAGTCATCATTCCGGCCCACGATTCCCGGTCGCCCGAGTCGGGGGTGAACGTCACTTTCAGTACTTCGTGCCGCTCCCCGTCATGGTCTTCGGTGGACCCGAATACGCTGTCGTTGCGCACGCCCACACTCGGTCTGACCCAGGAGAGGCGGGTGTGCGCGAAGTGGGTGGTGTCTTTGTCTACCGGCACCGAACTCCACGACCACAGCACCGGCGTAGTCGACACGTCGCGGGTGATCGTCGTACCTTCGAAGTCGTCGAGGTAGGCGACGCCCCGGGTGTTGGGGTCCGGCATCGAGACCGCACCCTCAGCCGAGGCGCTGAACGAAGATGCCGCTTGGGCGCGAAGTAGCGGCAGCCGGTCCAGGAACGCGCTGACCGCATTAGAGTTGACCGTGTAGGAGGCGTCAGTCTCTGCGATTACCCGGCTGAACGGCTCGGAACCGAGCGATGGCTTCAAATCCTGTGTACCCTCGCTCCGATAGAATATGCTGGTGCCGAGCTTCCCCTGTCCGGACGCGGCCCACTCGGCCCGGCCACCGACCAGCGATTTCTGGGACATTGAAAATAGGGGGTCGTACTCGAAAGTAACCTGGATGTCGGCGTCCGGCGGCAACGCCCTCACGAACGCGAGGACCCCGGTCGCGTAGTTGATCGTGTAGTCGGTGTTGACCGACCACCGCTCGGTGTTGACAATTACCTTCTCGGAGCCGCTGGTGATGTCCGGCTGCCCAAGGTAGTAGGATTCGGTCGCACTCGAGTACTCGGCGACCATGTAGTACTTAAGGCCTTCTCCAGAGCGCAGCGAGCCCGGGTCGCGCCGGTAGATGACCGGCTCACGCACCGACAGAGCGCTGGTGTCAAACGGCTTTGACACTGGAAACCGGATGAGGCCGGTCTTGGTCTCAAACTCGGGGTACTCGATCCGGCCGTCGGCGTTCGGATCGAGCCCGAGCAGCTCGACGAACTTCCGCCCAGTATTGGCGCCGGCATCCTCGTACTCGAGGTCCGCCGCTTCGGGTACCTCCCGGAACAGCCGAAGCGACGAAAGCGTCACGTCACCCTGGGGCAGAGAATAGACGTTGCGTTGCTCGTAGTCCCAGGTAAGAGACAGTGAATCCGGCATCTCCGGTTTCAGGAGCTTCAGGACCAGCGTGTCGTTGCCCGGGTTCTTCTTCTTTCCCCCAATCGAGTCACCTTCGGTTGTAACGATGGCCAGCCCGACCACATCGGACTGGTTGAGGGCGCTCGAGAACTCGATGATGTTACCAGTCTGCAGAAAGTAGTCCTTGCCGAGAGACTTCAGGTCGAAGTCGCCGGGCGCCCGGTCGTAGGTCCAGTTCGCCGGGAGCGAGTCCGGGAACGAATCGAACACTGTGGCTATCGCACGGTAGTTCGACTGATTGTTGCTGGGGTTGCGGTCGTCGACGTAGACCCGCAGGTTGCTGATGGTCTTGGCCGCGTCAACCGGGATGTAATAGAAGCGCCGCGTCAGGTACCGGTACTCGTAGATCGTGTCGGTGCTCACCCGGCGCCTTCCGGTGAAACTCTGGCTCTGGCTCTGCGACTGCTCGCGCGAGGCTATCGCGTAAACGTCTACGCCGCCGATCTTGCCCTTGGCCGACGCGCCGAACAGGCCGTGATGAGCCGGCAGGTCCCCGGTGTAGCCCGTGCCCGGAATAGTCAGCCGCGTGTCGCCGAGTTCAACCGACTGGATGATCTCGTCCTCGGTGCCGGTGTAGGAGAGCTTCACCTTGTTCTGGGACTCCTGCCGCTCGGAGTCGTGGTCGATGTTGACCTTGGTGCGCTCGCCGATGGTCCCGTTCAGGACTACCGAGAGCTGCTGTTCCATCTTCAACTCCGGGAACAGACTGCTGCTGCCAAACGACTGGGCCGCGCCGCGGACAAAGGTCTGACGCCCGCCGAGCGTAATCCGGTCTTTCCCGGATATGTCGATCTTGCTGCCCTCCCCGAAGAGTGGAAGCGTGGGCAGCTGGATGTCCGGGATCAGGCCCGAGGCGTCGGCCGCAAGCTCCTGTTTCTCCCGGTTCCGTTGCGCCTCGTCCTGCCAGGCTTCGCGGACCGACTGGGCGAGCTGATAGTCGAGGTACTCGTCTATCGGCAGTACCTGCTCGATCCCGATGAAATAGTCCCCGCGCCAGCGCTCGAGGTAGACGAGGCCCAGCGTGTAGTCAACCCGAGGCACGATCCGCGGCGGGTCGTACAGCGAATAGGCATATGCGATGCCGGCCGCAACTGCCAGCAGGAGGACCGTCTTTCTCATCGGTGAAGCGCTCGTGAGACGTTAGGCGTGAGGCGTCAGGATCTGCTGTAGCCTGTCGGCGAGCTTCTCCGGCGAGAGCCCGGCCTGGTCAAGGAGCCAGCTTCTCGGTCCCTGTTCGTAGAAGCGGTCTTCGAGACCGACCGTAGCCACATGGGTGGCCCTGCCCGACCGCTCGATCAGCTCGCGCACAGCGGCGCCGAATCCGCCGGCAAGCACGTTCTCCTCGACGGTGACGATAACGCGGTGCCGGTCCGCCAGCGACAGGATCAGGTCCTGGTCCAGCGGCTTGACGAAACGGGAGTTCACGAGAGTCACGCTCATTCCCCTATCTCTCAGGAGGTCGGCCGCGCGACTCGCGACGCACGCCATGTAGCCCACGGCCAGCACGCAGCCACGGTCGCCCTCACGCAACACCTCGGCCTTGCCGAGTTCGACCGGCACCAGGTCAGGTCGCGGCTGCGACCCCGACCCACCGCGTGGGTATCTGATTGCCATCGGCCCGACCTGGCACCCGATGGCGAACTCAAGCATCGCCGCCAGTTCGTCCTCGTCCATAGGCGCCATCACCGTAAGACCTGGCACCATCCCGAGGTACGACAGGTCGAACACACCGTGATGCGTCGGCCCATCCTCGCCCACGAGGCCGCCGCGGTCGACTGCCAGCACGACCGGGAGCTTCTGCAGGCAGACGTCCTGGACTACCTGGTCCAGCCCGCGCGCCAGAAACGTGGAGTACACAGCGACCACCGGCCTCACCCCCGCCATCGCCAGCCCCGCTCCGAAGGCAACCGCGTGCTGCTCGCAGATGCCGACGTCGAACAGTCGGTCAGGGAACTTCTCGCGGAAGGGCAAGAGACCGGTTCCGAGGCACATCCCCGCGGTCACAGCGACCACCCGCTCGTCCTTCCAGGCGAGCTCGAGCATCTTCGCCCCGAACGCACCGGTGAACGTCGGCCCGCCCGACGAGAGCGACTGGCCCGTAGCGACGTCGAACGGACCGGTGCCATGGAACACCTCCGGGTGCCGACTCGCCGGCTCGTAGCCCTTGCCCTTGCGCGTCACTACGTGCATAAGAACCGGCCCGCGCAGCTGCCGCACCCGCTTGAACGTATCGATCAACTCGGCCAGGTTGTGGCCATCCACCGGCCCGACGTACCGGAACCCAAGCTCCTCAAACAGGATACTTGGGACCACTAGGTTCTTCAGGCCCTCTTGTAGCTTGCGTGCCGCAACACGCGACCTGCCGCTCAGGTCCTCGGGCAGGAGCCCGAGTAGGTTCCACGCGTCGGCTCGCAGCCGATTGTACATCTTGCCGGTTATCATACGGTTAAGGTAACCGGCCATCGCACCGGTGCTGCGGGCGATGGACATCTCGTTGTCGTTCAGCACCACGACGATGTCCTGCTTCAAACAGCCCGCGTTGTTCAGGGCCTCGAACGCCATCCCGGCGGCAATCGAACCATCGCCGATAACCGCGACCGAACGTCGGCTCGCTCCCCTCAGTCGATCCCCAACTGCGGCGCCGAGCGCGACCCCAATTGAATCCCCGGAGTGACCGGTGTCGAAAGTGTCGTACTCGCTCTCCGACTTCTTCGGGAACCCGGAGATCCCGCCCTTCGTGCGCAACGTTTCGAACCGATCTCTCCGGCCGGTGATGATCTTGTGCGCGTAGCACTGGTGTCCCACGTCCCAGATGATCTGGTCGTTCGGAGTGTCGTAGACACAGTGGAGGGCCAATGTCAGTTCAACAACGCCGAGGCTCGGGGCCGTGTGGCCGCCGTTCTTGGCCGTGGTTTTGACTATCAACTCCCGTATCTCACCGGCAAGCTCCCGTAACTGCGCCAGCGACATCCGCCGAACATCAGCCGGTGAACGGACCCCGTCAAGCAGCGCCATCGCTATGACCTCCGATGCAGAACCATGTCGGGGAACCTCACCAGTACCTTGTACTCGGCACCCAGGGAACGGAACAACCTCTCGGACTTCCTCGCTTGAGACTCGGCCCGACTGACGGTTCGCGCGCTGCCCAACGCCGAAATCATAGTCGCCTGGTCGGCCTCGCTCGCCTGGTCCGCGTCAAGCAGGTCATCGGTCATCTGGAACAGTATGCCGAGCGCCAGTCCTGCCTGCCGGAGCTTCCGCTGGACAGCAGGCGTCGCGCCGCCGAGGACCGCGCCCACAACCACTGCCGCAGCAATGAACTCCGCCGTCTTCTTTCGGTACGTCTCAAGCACCCTGGACGCCGAGCTTCGGACTTCTGTTCCGGGTATTCGCGCCTCGTCCATATCAAGCATCTGCCCGCCGGTCATACCGGACGGTCCCACGGCGCTGCCGATCGCACGCACGGCCTCCACTTTCCGCTCAGCCGGCCCTGGAGCGCGGGCAAACAGCTCAAACGCATAGGCAAAAAGCCCGTCAGCTGCGAGTATCGCGGTCGCCTCGTCGAACCTACGGTGAAGGCTGGGTCGTCCCCGCCTGAAGTCGTCGTCGTCCATACTTGGCAGGTCATCGTGTATCAAAGAGAAGGTATGTATGAACTCAATGCCTGCGCAGAACGGCAACACGGCCGCAAGATCCCGACCGCCGGCGGCGCGGAAGGCGGCAAGCGTCAGTATCGGACGCACACGCTTTCCCGGTCCCAGCACTGCATAGCGCATCGCTGCGGCCAGTCGCGGGGGCACGTCCCGGCCGAACCGCAAATCCCGGCGCAACCTCGCGTCGACCAGCCTGCGGTCCGACTCAACAGCCCTCTTCAAATCACTCACGATTCCCACCCCCGACTCCTGTCGCCAGTTCCGCAGCCCTGACGGTGTTGGTAAGCAACATCGCCACTGTCATTGGCCCGACCCCGCCCGGAACCGGCGTTATTGCCGATGCTTTGGCGGCGACGGTCCCAAAGTCAACGTCGCCGACCAGCTTGCCGCTGACGCTGTTCGTGCCTGCATCAACGACCACGACACCTTCACTCACCATGTCGCCGGTCACGAGTCCGGCCCGACCGACGGCCACAACCAGGATCTCGGCGATTCGGCAGACCTCACCCAGGTTTTGCGTACGCGAGTGGCAGACGGTCACGGTCGCGTCGCCTCGTTCGCCTCGCAGCAGCAGCATGCTTGCCAGCGGTCTGCCTACGAGTTCGCCCCGACCTACAATCACGACCCGCTTCCCGCGAATGGTGATACCGTTCCGCAGCAGCAACTCGATGATTCCTGACGGTGTGGCCGGCATGAACCCGGGCCGCCCGGACGCAAGTGCGCCGAGGCTTGCCGGGCTCAGGCCGTCCACGTCCTTGGTCGGGCCTACCATCTTGAGTACGGCGTGGGAGTCTATCGCGCGCGGCAGCGGCAATTGAATGATGAACCCGTGAACCGACGAATCTCGGTTCCATGCATCGATGAGCCCGGCTATGGCAGCAAAGTCTACACTCTCATCCAGCCGTTCCACGCGCGCGTCTATTCCTATCTTGGCTGACGCCTTCACCTTGCTGGCGACGTAGATGCACGACGCCGGGTCGTTACCCACCTGCAGGATGCGCAGGCCGGGCCTCACGCCACGGGCTTCAAGCGTGACCACGCGTTGGACCAACTCGGCCCGAACGGCTTTGGCCGCGGCCTTGCCGTCAAGCAGCAGTGGGTTGGCCATCGTTGTTCACACAATCTGAACTCATGCTCTCGTCCGAGCGTAGATTTCCAGCAGGGATTGTCGTCAGGCACCGAAACGGCACCATGGCTGCCGCTGTCGGTGCGTAGTCTGCATCAAGCAACATTCAGGACAGAATGCTCGCTAAGTGCTCCTTTCGCACACGACCATTCTGACACAAAATGCCGCCTAGTCAATAGGTGAATTGTACCCGAAGACGATTCGGGGTTCCCGGGTGCAAGTGCCTGATGCGACAGACCTTGCCCGAGGACCCGTCCGGGATGTCTACCGGCTATCTACCAGCCTATTCGCCCGGTTCGATCGCGATGTAGAACACGGACCCGCCGCGGTTGATGCGGAACAGGACGGCGTTGTTGCTGCCCTTCAACTGACGCATCGCGCGGTTATAGTCGCTCAGTCCGCCGATCCTGGTCTTACCGACCTCGAGGATTACGTCCCCGCTCTCGATCCCGGCCTCGGCGGCCGCGCTGCCTGACTCGACATCCCCGACCAGCACCCCGCCCGAGACCTTTGCCTGTCCCCGCTCACCGGCGGCGAGACCGCGCACCGTGATGCCGAGCCACGCGGCCGGCTGCTCCTCGGAAGGGACTGAAGCCTGCTGCTCGTCCTCGGGGAACGTCGCGAGAGTAACGCTCTTGGTCATCCGCTTGCCGTCACGTACAATCCCGAACGCGATGCTCGAGCCGGGCGCGAAACCGGCGACCTGCTTACGGAACTGCTCCAAGCCCTCGGACTTCTCGCCATCGACTGAAACGATGACGTCTCCGGACTTGATGCCGGCTTTCTGCGCCGGCTGCCCGTCGAGGACGTCGGCCACCAGCACGCCCTTGGTGTCTACAAGGCCCATGGCTTTCCTGATGCCATCGGTAACCCGCTGGGGCCGGATACCCATGTACCCGCGCACTACTTTGCCGGTCTTGATGAGCTGGTCGCTGACCGGCTTCACGATGTCGACTGGAACCGCGAAACCGATTCCGACGCTGCCGCCGGTCGGGGTTCTGATCGCGCTATTGATGCCCATCAATTCGCCCCTGATGTTGACCAGCGCGCCACCCGAGTTGCCCGGATTGATGGACGCGTCGGTCTGGATGAAGTCCTGGTAGCTCGGGCCCTCGGGCAACGGCAGCCCGGACCGGCCCTTTGCCGATACCACGCCGACAGTGACCGTGCCGTTGAGGCCGAATGGGTTCCCGACCGCAATTGCCCAGTCCCCGACCTTGATGTCGTCAGGATTTGCCAGCGTGAGCGCGGGCAGCGGCTTCCTGCTCTCGACCTTGAGCACTGCGAGGTCGCTCTTCGGGTCCCGGCCCACGACTTCGACCTCGTTCCCCTTGAACTCCGTGTCGTCAGACAGCCGGACTGCAATCTTGTCGAACCCGGCCACCACGTGGTTGTTTGTGACGATGTACCCATCCGGGCTGATGACCACGCCCGAACCAAGGGCGGTCTGCTGCCGCTCAAGCGGTATGTCGGGCATGCCGCGCATGAAATCCCGGAAGAACTCCTCGAAAGGACTCCCCTGCAGCGGCGACTGCCGCCGCTGCGCCAGCCTCACGGTCTTCTCTGCGGATATGTTCACGACCGCGGGTAGCACCGCGTCCGCGACCTGCACAAACGGGCTGTGGTCGTTGGCACCGAGCCCAAGCCCGGCCTGGGCCAGCTTCGGGTCAACCTGCGCCGCAGCCGGCCGCAAAGACAAGAACCCGGCCAGGGCTAGTCCGATAACAAACGCAGCCAGCACAGCCGGCGCCACGATGGCGCCGACCAGTTTCAGAGATATACGACGGTTCATTTTTCCTCCAAGTGTCCTCAAATCTGTCACCCGCCCCGAACCCTCGACCCCACTGTCTACAGACTATTCAGACGCCGGGACGGCAGTTTGGGTTCGCACGCCCACGCATCCATCCAAATGTCACTTCCATCTCCTGCACCCTGGCTTCGTCTGTCCGTCTGCTTCCTCTCAGCGACTTCTGACTTCTAGCTTCTGCCATCTGACATCTGACTCCGGCCGGAACCTATCCTCGTACCAGCCCATCCGGCTCACGTACCAGAAACTCGCGGGTGACGCTCTGGGCGATGAGGTCGAGGAACCCCGCATCTCCTCGCCCCTGCTTCTCCGCAGCCGCTGCCTGCTTCTCCAGGTACTTGAGGCACTTCATCAGGTCCGCCGCGTCGGTCGCGGCCATCTGCTTCTCTCCCCGCTCGTGAAGGGTCGCCACCGACAGAAGCTCGTCGCCGAGCACTTGCACGCGCGGGTCAGTTGAGCGGAAGTCGAATATGAGACCGCTCGACCGGGTTCGCATCGTGTCTGCCACGTTGGCGAATACCTGGCGCGCCTCGCTGTCTTTCAGGTCGCGCAGCCGGCCCCGGCGGAACCGCGTCACGCTGAGACGCAGGTTGTGGAG
>CAYOCZ010000015.1:0-20214 GCA_964402475.1 uncultured bacterium
GTCGGCGTACGGCGGGATGGCAAAGTGGCGATGGCCTCGGACGGCCAAGTGACTATGGGCGAGACCATTATCAAACAGACCGCGAAGAAAATCCGCAAGCTCCACCAAGCCGAAGTACTGGTCGGCTTTGCCGGCGCGACCGCCGACGCCTTCACCCTGTTCGAGCGGTTCGAGCAGAAGCTCGACGAGCATTCGGGCAACCTGTCCCGCGCCGTGGTCGAACTGGCCAAGGACTGGCGCACCGACCGCGTGCTCCGCAGGCTCGAAGCCCTGCTCGGCATCATGGACAGCCAGTATTCTTTCGTGGTGTCGGGCTCCGGCGACGTGATCGAACCGGATGACGGCATCGTCGCGGTCGGCTCCGGCGGCCCCTACGCGCTGACCGCGGCCCGCCTGCTGCTCAAGCACACCCAGCTTCCGGCCGACAAGATTGCGCGCGAGGCAATCGAGGCCGCAGCCGCGGTCTGCGTCTACACCAACACCGAGATCACGGTCGATACAATCTGACAGACCGACCAGTTGTCGGACTGTCTGTCACCCCGAGCGAATGGACGCCAAGCGTCCGAGTCGAGAGGTCTCGCCTGAGAGATTCCTCGAGTCGCAGCGCTCTCTCGGAATGACAGAAGGAAGGAGCTTCGGACTTCGGACTGGCCAGTCCGCCTAGTGCGCACTGGCCAGCACTTCCTCAAGAGTGTAGAACCCGGGCGCGCGGCCCCTAAGGAATCTCATTGCCGCAACCACGCCCGTTGCGAATGCGGCCCGGTTTCCGGCCTTGTGCGTGAGTTCAAGCCGCTCCCCGGTGCAGCCGAAGACAACGGTGTGCTCGCCGACAACGCTGCCGGTCCGGATTGAACTGACGCCGATTTCATACTTCGGCTTCTCCCCGATCACGCCCTGACGGCCATGCACAACCCTGGCCCGGCCGGTACTCGCCTTCAAGATGTCAACCAGCCTTGCCGCGGTGCCGGACGGCGCGTCTTTCTTCATCCGGTGATGGATCTCAATGACTTCGACGTCGTAGTCAGGTCCGAGCCGGCTCGCCGCCTCGGCCACGAGCGTGCACAGCACGCTCACGCCGACCGAGAAGTTGGGCGCATAGACAACCGGAATCTGCCGACCGCACTCTTGGAGCGCATTCCTCTGGGTCGCGCTCAGTCCGGTCACTCCGGTGATGAACCCCTTGCCGGCCAGAGCCGCGAGCCGGCAGCCGGCTACCGCTGCCTCGGCAGTTGAGAAGTCGACGACGGCATCGGCATTGGCAATCATCGTGCTCAAGTCCGCCCCGGCTGTGCCGGTCCCGAGCTTGGCACCGACCGAGGGATGGGCTTTGGCCTCGACGCCGCCGGCCAGCACCATGTCCTCTTGTTCGGCGACAAGGCGACAGACCTCGCTGCCCATCCTGCCCGCGCAGCCGACAACGATGACCTTCACGGCCTAGGCCCTGCCCGCCGGCAGGCCGTAGTCAACCAGCGCCTGCCGTATTGCCTTTCGGCTCGCCTCGGTCGGCGCCACCAGCGGCAGCCTTGGCCCACCCGCAGCCACGTTGAGCATGTTCATCGCCGCTTTGACTGGCGCAGGGTTGGTCTCGATGAACATCGCCTTGATGAGCGGAAAGAGCTTGCGGTGCATCCCGGCTGCAAGCTCGACCTTGCCTGCCAGGTAGTACTCGATCATCTTCGACACGTCGAGCGGCGCGATATTCGACACGACCGAAATCACGCCCTTGCCGCCGACCGAGAGAATCGGCAGGGTCAGCGAGTCGTCGCCGGACAGAACCGTGACGCGGTTGCCGCACCGCTGGATTATCTCGCTCGACTGGTCCAGGCTGCCCGATGCTTCTTTCACCGCCACGATGTTCCGGCAGTCCTTCGCCATCCGTTCAATCGTAGTGGGCAGGATGTTGACGACGCTACGCGGCGGGATGTTGTAGACGATGACCGGCAGCTCGACCGCCTCGGCAATCGCCCGGAAGTGGCGGTACAGGCCCTCCTGGGTCGGTTTATTGTAGTACGGCGCGACCACGAGCAGCGCGTCCGCGCCGAGCGCCGCGGTCCGCTTCGCCTGCTTGATTGACCTAACGGTGCTGTTGGTTCCGGCCCCGGCTATGACCTTGACCCGGCCATGCGCTTCTTCGACAACCGCGGCCAGGCTTCGTTCCCACTCGGTTGAGCTCAAGTTCGGCGCTTCGCCGGTCGAACCGTTGACCAGGAGGCCACTGACCCGATTCTTGAGCTGAAACCGAACGTTGTCCCGCAGGCCGGCAACGTCCAGCCTGGCCCCTTTGAACGGAGTCACCAGTGCGGTGATGCATCCTGATAGAGACATGGTCGCCTCCTTGAAAGGCCGTTACTGACCGGCAACCGGCTCGGCCGGCTGCGGCTCCGGCCGCTCGATGCCCAGGACCCGGTCGACTTCCTCGCCGCTCAGCGACTCGCGTTCGAGCAGCGCCTTGGCCAGCGCGTCCAGTCTATCCCGCCCGGACGTTACGATGTTGCGCGCCCGGATTGACTGCTCGTCGATTATCCGGTGTATCTCGCTGTCAATCGACCGGGCCGTCTCCTCCGAGAAGGTCCGGCGCACGCCCAGCTCCCGGCCGAGGAAAACCTCCTCGCTCGGCGATCCGAACGTGAGCGGCCCGACCGTCTCGCTCATGCCCCACTCGCAGACCATCTTCCGCGCCAGCGTACTCGCGTTGTCAATGTCGTTGTGCGCGCCGGTCGAAAGGTCGGAGAAAACCAGTTGCTCGGCCGCCCGGCCGGCGAGCATAATCGTCAGTTGGTCGAGGCAGTACGCGCGCGAGTAGATCCGCTTGTCGTCCAGCGGCAACCGCTGGGTCAGGCCCAGGGCCTGGCCGCGCGGGATGATGGTCACCTTGTGGACCGGGTCGCTGCCGGGAATCATCCGCGACACCAGCGCGTGACCCGCCTCGTGATAGGCAATCCAGCGCTTCTCCGATTCGCTGATAAGCAGGCTCCGGCGCTCAACGCCCATCAGGACCTTGTCCTTCGAGTCCTCGAAATCCTGCATCGTCACTGCGGCCCGCGCCCGCCTTGCGGCGAGCAGCGCCGCCTCGTTCACCATGTTGGCGAGGTCGGCCCCGGTAAAGCCCGGAGTGCCGCGCGCCAGCACGTTCAGATTCACGTCCGGCGCCATCGTAATCTTGCGGACGTGGACCTTCAGGATCTCCTCGCGGCCGGCCACGTCCGGCCGGTCAACGGTTATCTGCCGGTCGAACCGGCCCGGCCGCAGCAACGCGTGGTCGAGGATGTCGGGCCGGTTGGTCGCGGCCATGATGATGACGCCCTCCTGGGTCTCGAACCCGTCCATTTCGACCAGCAACTGGTTCAGGGTCTGCTCACGCTCGTCGTGCCCGCCACCCATGCCGGCGCCACGCTGCCGGCCGACCGCATCAATCTCGTCGATGAAGATAATGCAGGGCGCGTTCCGCTTGCTCTGCTCGAACAGGTCGCGCACCCGGGCTGCGCCTACGCCCACAAACATCTCCACGAAATCCGAACCGGAAATGGAAAGGAACGGCACGCCCGCCTCGCCCGCCACGGCCTTGGCCAGCAGGGTCTTGCCGGTCCCGGTCGCACCGACCAAAAGCACGCCCTTGGGAATCCTACCACCGAGCTTCTGGAACTTGTGCGGCGCCTTCAGGAAAGCGATGATTTCCTTCAGTTCCTCTTTGGCTTCCTGCACGCCGGCGACGTCGCTGAAAGTCACCTTGGGCCGGTCCGAAGTCGCGGCCCTTGCCCGCGACTTGCCGAAAGTAAACGCCCGGTCCTGACCTGATGACATCCGCCGCATGAACAGCACCCAGACCACGACAATCAGCACCCACGGCAGAATGCTTATCAGTATGGTGGTCCACTGTGACGGAGCCTTCGCGTTGTATCCGACCTCGGCGTCGCGCAGCCGCTGCACGAGCTGCGGGTCGTCCGGCGCGTAGGTGCGGAACTCCTTGTACGTGACCCTGCCCTTCGGGGTCACAACCTCCGACTCCTGCTTGAGCGTACCGCTCAGGTTGTGCTCGACCATCGTCACCTTACCGACGTTGCCGTTCGTCAGTTCGCGGTCGAAATCGCTGTACCCGATGCTCACCCGGTTGCCCTTGCGGCCGGCGAAGAAGTTCCACGCCGCCCACGCGGCCAAGAACACAAGCAGCCACACGGCCAGCGGCCTGATCAACCGATTGCGCGGGAACTTGTCAGCCATTATCTAGAATCTCCTTGCTGCGTTCAAACTCAATGATTCCTTTGTGACGGTGCGCCCGCACGCCGCGGGTCAAGGTCAACCTGCCGCCTGTATCGCGATTGCAGAACTCAAGGACTCCTTCCACGGCCTGCGAATCCAACTCGGGCAGTACCCGCTTCAGAATCCGTCGTTTCAGAATGTTATTATAATCCTTGAACTTAAGTATGTCAATCCGCACTCGGCCCTTGTTCAACTGCACCAAGTCGTGAGCCGCAACACCTGCCAGTCCGTCCAGGAAGTCCCCCTCCTCGGCCAGCAGTTGTGCTGCCCTGCGGGCATTGACTACTGCGTTTGCGTTCAGCTTGACCAGTACCGGCACGACCTCGCGCCGCAGGAGGTTCCGCCGGTACTTCACATCAAGGTTCGACTCGTCCTCGACCCACCCGATACCCCGCGCCCGCAGGTGTTGCTCTAACTGCCCGCGCTCGATGTCAATCAGCGGCCGTACGAACCTGACCCCTGCCCTTTGTGTCTTTGTGCCTTTGTGGTCTACCTCCGAGAGTCTTTGGACTGGAATCCCGGCCAGCCCGCGCGGCCCTGCCCCGCGCGCCAGGTTCAAGAGCATCGTCTCGAGGTTGTCGTTGGCAGTATGGCCCAACGCAACAATATCGCACTTCAGCTTCCGCGCGACCCGCTCCAAGTGCCGGTAGCGCGATTCGCGTCCAGCCTCTTCGATGCCCAGCCTGTGCTGCCTAGCGAATCCGGCAACGTCGGCACGCGCGACAACCAGCTCGACCCGCCAGTCCCGGCAGAGCTTCCTGACGAATTCCTCGTCCCGCGCCGCCGTGCCGCGCAGACCGTGGTTGAGGTGGAAAGCCGCCAGACTGAGCTTGAGCCGGGGTTGCGCCAGTCGCAGCAGGTCAAGCAGGCAGACCGAATCGGCTCCGCCCGAGACCGCGGCCAGCACTGAGGCGCCTTCGGGCAGCAGGTGGTATTCCTTGACGGTCGCGAGGAACCTCCCCGGAACCGACAACTTACCGGCGCTCATGCTTCGGGGGACTGTCCCCGAACGGGGACTGTCCCCAAAGCCTCCGAAAGTCCCGCCCTCTTGTCGAACCCGGCAAGTACCTTGCCCACAACCCCGGCAGCGAAGTCAACATCCTTCTCACTCGCGACCAGCGGCGGTCTGACTGCAACCGAGTTCGGAGACAAAACGTGCAGCAGCAGTCCAAGCTCGTGGCACTTCCCGGCGAATCCCGCGGCAGGACCCGAGGGGGACTGTCCCCGCACGGGGACTGCCCCCAAGACCGGCTCTCCCGGCACCACGACTGTCCCAAAAACCAGGGTTCGCACCAACCCGACCCCCCACAGCTCCGGCTCGAGCCTTGGGCTGGACAGAGCGCCGACCCGCTTCTCGAGGTACGCGGCCAACTTTCTGCCCTGCTCCAGCAGGCCTGCCTCAAGCAGGTGAATCGTCTCAAGCGCTGCCGAACATCCGAGCGGGTTGCCTTCGGTCGAGCACTTCCAGCGCAGGCTTGAGCTTCCGGTCACGCACGCACCGAACGGAAGACCTGCGGCCCAGCCCCGGCCGAGAACGTAGATGTCCGGCCTCACCTCGGGTAGCTCGATGGCAAGCATCCGACCTGTTGCTCCAGGCCCGATGCCGGCCTCGTCGTCAATCAGCAAAGCCCCTGCCGCATCGCACGCCTGCCTCACCTGCTTGATGCGCCCATCCAGCGGATGCGCCACGACCGCAGCCACGGCGGACCCGAATCCGGGGACTGTCCCGTCGTGGACTGTCCCCTGGGATTCGTGGACCCCGGACGCGCCATCGCTGAAGCTCGGCCTGTCCTCAGAGATGGCAGAGAGGTATACGACCCTCTCCCTGCCCGTGGCCGCACGCGCCAGCTCAATCGCCCGCGCCAACGCCTCGCGCCCGGACTCGCACACCAGCACGCGGCGGTTCATCCCGCCCGGAACCAGCTCTGCCAGCTTGTGCATGAGTTCGACCTCAGACCGCCACACAACGCCATCTGCCCCCGGCGCGGAACACGACGCGAAAACGGGGACTGTCCCGCGCGCCGCGCGCTGGGGACAGACCCGCGGCGTGTTCTCCACGCCGCTCCGTGGGCCTGTCCCCTCTGGTGGACTGTCCCCAGTTTTCGCCCCGAGCTCGTATCCCAGCGGCAAGCTTCCCCCGTTCGCGAAGTCCAAGAGGCGCTTGCCTTCACGACCCTCCAGCCACGCTCCTTCGCCCTTCTCCGCAAAGACCGGATCCGGCGCCTCCGGCCCCAGCGGCCCGTAGCGCCTATACCACTGGCGCAGCTCATCGTTCTTCACTTGCAGGGAATCATAGGCCGCGGTGCGGCCAAGTCAAACGCCCGCGCCCAAACGCGCAGGTTATCTGGTGATGACGACTTTCCGGACGGCTTGCGGCTTGAGGCTTGTGGCTTGAGGCTCTTCGCGCGCGAAGTACACGCCTGGCGCAAGCCCCCGGACGTCGTTCTCACCGGGAAGCAGGTCAAGGATCCTGCTGCCGCCTACGTCCAGCAGAGCTGCTTTCAGGGCGGCCCCAGTTGAGTCCTCACCCAGGAACAGCACGCCGCGCACGATAGTGGCGGGCGGTCTGTAGCCCGGGCCTTGCGGAGGAACTGGTGAACGGACTGGCGGAAACGGGTCCATATCTCCCCAGATGCGCTGGGTGTTGTAGGTCTTGCCGCCGACTGTCCCGGCCCAGCCCTGATACACAAGGAAAAGTCGGCTTCCCGTCCCGTGAGCCAACACCGGGAATCCCTGGTTCCCGTCCTGCTGGACTACCAGCCCGCTGCCGAGCACGACCCCCTGTGGCGTCACCCGCGCGCCACAAATGTCAGATGTATCGCCGCTGCGGTAGTCTTCCCAGACCACGAGGAAGTTCGTGCCGTCAAAGACAAGGGCAGGATCCCGTTGGTCTTTCGTTGCGGTCGAGATGGCGATGCCTGAGGGGTCGAGCACGCTTCCTGCGGGCGTCACCCGCGCACCGCAGATGTCGTACTCGTACGGGCTGCTGCGGTAGTCTTCCCAGACCACAAGGAAGTTCGTGTCGTCAAAGGCAAGGGCAGGATCCCGTTGGTTTTTCGCCGCGGTCGAGACGGCGATGCCTAAGGTATCCAGCACCACTCCGCCGGGCGTCACCCGCGTTCCGTAGATGTCATGGCTGCCGCTGCGCGAGTCTTGCCAGACCACGAGGAAGTTCGTGCCGTCAAAGGCAAGGGCTGGAGACCATTGGTCGTCCGCTGCGGTTGAGATGGCGATGCCTGAGGAGTCGAGCACCACTCCTGCAGGCGTCACCCGCGTTCCGTAGATGTCACAAGGACCGCTGCGCCGGTCTCCCCAGACCACAAGGAAATCCGTGCCGTCAAAGGCAAGGCCAGGAGACCACTGGCCGTCCGCTGCGGTTGAGATGGCGATGCCATTCGGGTCAAGCACCTGCCCCCAAGCGTCACGCGCGCACCATAGATGTCGTCCGAACCGCTGCGGTAGTCTTGCCAGACCGCGAGGAAGTTCGTGCCGTCAAAGGAAAGGGCAGGAGACCGCAGGTCGTTTGCGGCTGTGGAGACAGCGATGCCTGCTGGGTCAAGCACGGTGCCCGCAGGTGTCACCCGCGCCCCGTAGATGCCATAGCTGCCGCTGCGGTCGTCCGTCCAGACCACCAGGAAGTTCGCGCCGTCAAAGGAAAGGGCTGGAAGCCATTGATCATGCGCTGCGGTTGAGATGGCGATGCCCGAAGGATCGAGCACCACTCCTACGGCCGTCACCCGCGCTCCGTAGATGTCACGGCTGCCGCTGCGCGAGTCTTGCCAAACCACGAGGAAGTTCGTGCCGTCAAAGGCAAGGGCAGGATACCATTGGTCGTCCGCTGCGGTTGAGATGGCGATGCCTGAGGGGTCGAGCACCACTCCTGCAGGCGTCACCCGCGTTCCGTAGATGTCACAAGGACCGCTGCGCCGGTCTCCCCAGACCACAAGGAAATCCGTGCCGTCAAAGGCAAGGCCAGGAGACCACTGGCCGTCCGCTGCGGTTGAGATGGCGATGCCATTCGGGTCAAGCACCTGCCCCCAAGCGTCACGCGCGCACCATAGATGTCGTCCGAACCGCTGCGGTAGTCTTGCCAGACCGCGAGGAAGTTCGTGCCGTCAAAGGCAAGGACAGGACACGATTGTTCGTCCGCTGCGGTCGAGATGGCGATGCCTGAGGGGTCGAGCACCACTCCTACGGCCGTCACCCGCGCTCCGTAGATGTCATAGCTGCCGCTGCGCGAGTCTTGCCAGACCACGAGGAAGTTCGTGCCGTCAAAGGCAAGGGCAGGATCCCATTGGTAGCTCGCCGCGGTTGAGACGGCGATGCCCGAGGGGTCGAGCACCACTCCTGCGGCCGTCACCCGCGCTCCGTAGATGTCAGAGTATGGGCCGCTGCGCTTATCTACCCAGACCACGAGAAAGTCCGTGCCGTCAAAAGAAAGGGCTGGAAGCCATTGGTCGTGCGCTGCGGTTGAGATAGCGATGCCCGAGGGATCGAGCACCACTCCTGCGGCCGTCACCCGCGCTCCGTAGATATCAGAGTATGAACCGCTGCGCTTATCTGCCCAGACCACGAGGAAGTTCGTGCCGTCAAAGACAAGGGCAGGAGACCATTGATCGTCCGCTGCGGTTGAGATGGCGATGCCATTCGTGTCAAGCACCGTGCCTGCCGGCGTCACCCGCGCTCCGTAGATGTCATCGTAGTATGACCCGCTGCGCCCGTCTGTCCAGACCACGAGGAAGTTCGTGCCGTCAAAGGCAAGGGCAGGTTCCACCTGGTTGCCCGGCGCAGGAACATACGTGATACTCGTGTCAATCAGGAACTCGCAGTCGTCGAGGCCCTGCTCGACGCGCGACGCCGAATGCATCACGCAGCGCACCTGCCTGACAACTTCTCGGGCATCAAAGCTGGGCTGCACGGCAAGGGCAGCCGACAACCAACAGCTTGCAGCCAGTAACGCAGACGCGAGCTTCATAGCGCCTCCCTGTCCTCTCCCGATGGACACGCCCCTAGCCTGCCTGCTCTCCCAATGTAGGCCACGTTCAAGGGCATCTGCACGGACGACCAGTCTCACCATTACCTCTACAACATCCTAAGTCAGACTTCCCTGCTGTCAAGCCGCCGGAATGGGTCCGAATGGCCCGACACCACTTCTCAAGAGACTTGGAGCAGCCCAAGCAGTTGAACAGCAGGATGTTAGGCACCAGAACGGCGGCCAAAATCGACGCCCTGCGAGTCACCCTGAGAACCGTTCCCGGGACGGTTCCCGGGGTGGTTCTGGGAGGGATGTCGGACGCGGTCGTCGGGACCATCGCGCAGGCGATTTGCGACGCGAATCGGAATGCGAATTGGCCGGCCTATCGTAGAGGCACCGACAGGTTTGCAGGCAGGGTGACTCTCACGATCACTCGCTGGCCAACGTCCATGGTGACAGCTGCCGCGACCTGGAAGGTGACTTGCGGGCGGACGTGGACGGCGATTTGTGAGACGAGACCCAAGGTCACCCTCGGGTCACGTTCGCCGCGGGCTATCGGCGGCCAAGCCATTGGCGAGCCCTTGAAGGTCCGAGCACCTTTAGAACCTCGCCGGCGAGGTAGAAGGAACCAGCCACCACGATAGGAAATGACGAGGTCCGCACTGTCCGATAGGGACCACCGGGGCCAAGTCCGAATGACGAATTCCGGGCAGCGGAGAGCGCGGCGGGGACGGAATCGGCGGTGGCGTGAGGAATACGGAGACGGGAGAAGATTCGCTTCAGTTCCGTCAGCGGCATTGCCCGGGGGGAATCGGGCTGGACCAGAATCGCCTGCTGCACGAATGGCGCCAGCGGCGCGATGGTCTCCTCCACAAGCTTGCCACTCAGCGAACCATAGATAAACACCACCTTGTCGATGCGGTCCACGGTATGCGGTGCACGGTATGCGCCGGCCCGGAGCGCGGGGAGACGGTCGCGGAGGACGTTCGCGAGCGCGCGGCCCGATTCGGGATTGTGGCAGGAGTCGACGATGGTCAGCGGGCGTCGCCTGACGACCTGGCACCGAGCCGGGATTGAAACCGTCGCCATTCCACGCGCCACGCGGTTGAACTTGATGCGGCGGTCACCCATTGAGAGTCCGTTGAGCACCGCAAGCGCGGTCTTGCCATTCTCGGCCTGATGCAGACCGAGCAGTGGCAGGCGGATGATGCCCGCGCCAAGGCGGCTGCGGACACGGAAGCTCAGGCCGGCGGCGGACGATTGGACGGATGGGACGGATGCGACCGATGGGGCGCGTATCAAGCACGCCCCGGCCGCTCGCGCCTTGCGTTTGAGCGCCGCGAGCGCTTCGGGTTCCTGGTCGCCGATGACGACCGGTCTGCCCTTACGCATGATGCCCGCCTTCTCCCCTGCTATCTTGGTCAGCGTACTGCCCAGCACCTTCACGTGGTCATAACCGATGCGGGTGATGACCGGGACCGCTGGGTCGGAAAGGTTGGTGGCGTCGAGCCTGCCGCCCAGCCCTACCTCGACGATTGAGTAGTCGGGCTGCTTCTCAGCGAAGAGCAGGAAAGCCATCGCCGTCGTCATTTCGAAATAGCTGACCGCTACGCGGTCGGGTCGAGGGACGCGGGACGCGGGACGCGGGGAGGAAACGAAAGGGACCAGGCGGGCGACGAGGCCGGCGAAGAGGCTCCTGGGAATCGGCTTGCCGTCGAGCTGGATTCGCTCGCGAACGTCGAGGACGTGCGGCGAGACGAACATGCCGGTCGACAGCCCGCAACCGCGCAAGGCAGCCTCGAGCATGTAGCAGACCGAACCTTTGCCCTTGGTGCCGGCAACCAGAATGACATTGCGCATTCTGCGTTCGGGATTGCCGGCAAGCTCAAGCAGGCGGCGGATGTTGTCGAGCTTGAACTCGTTCCGCGGGCCCGCGAGTTTCTCATAGTTCACCAGGCCATCGAGGAACTCGATGGCCTGGCTATAGGTCATATAGGACTTGTTGGTCTAGTGCAGGATGACTTTCTGCGGCGCGCAGCCCGGCACGCCGACCCGGACCAGGTAGACCCCGCGCCGCAGACCGCGCAGGTCGATCCAGCCTGCGTCGCGCGCCGAGAAGACCAGCGAGCCCGTCGCGTCAAAGACCCTGACCGCGTACTGACCGGATGGTGTCACCCGCACGACCCCGCGCGTCGGATTGGGCAGGAGTCTGATGCCGGCCGGGCCGTCCAGAGCCGGACACTCGGCAGCGCCGGAACCCGGGCCCTGGAACAGGTACATGCTGCCAGCCATCGTACCGAAGTAGACACCTCTGTCGCTGATGGCCGGTGATGACCAGATGTCCGCGCCGATAAGATAGCTGTCGCGCACAGTCGAGTCCGGACCGATGCATAGGAACTTGCTGTTCGTGCCGCTGGCTGTGCCAACGTAGACGCTGCCTTCGGCATCGACTGCCGGAGAGCAGTAGTTGGAGCCGCCAATCGACTTGCGCCAGCGCACGCCCGAGTCGGTGTCAACGCAGTAGAGCCCGGCTCCGGCTACCACGTAGAGCGTCGACTCGTTGGCTACCGCCGGGCAGGACTGGATTCGCGCCAGCAGGCTATCTCGCCACTTGAGGCTGCCGTCTGGACGCACGGCGTAGAGATAGCGGTTCGCCCCGACGTAGATGGTCGAGTCAGTGCCCACCGCTGGCGAGGAGAATTCCGCGTCGCCGTCCAACGGGCAGGCCCAAGCCATGTCGCCGTCCGGCGTGAACGACCAAAGGTGCCACGGGGCGGCGTCACGCGTCGTCGCAACCAAGATGTTCCCGTCCAGCCCGATGGCCGGGGCGGTGTTGACCGAGTGGCTCAGCGAGTATGCCCATGCCAATGTACCTGCGGGATTCAGGGCATAGAGTGAGTCCGAGTAGCAGGCAAAGTAGACCTTCCCGTCCTGCCCGATGACCGGCGCGTGACTGATGGAGAACGAGTTGTGCGCAGGCCAGGACCAGAGTACCCTCCCGTCGCGGCTGACCTTGACCAGCTTCCGGTTGGTGGTGATGTAGGCGTTGCCCGAATCGTCGAGCGCAGGCGACGAGAAGTAGATGTTGGAACCATAAGGGGTGAGGTCAGCGATCCAGGCCGACGAGTCGAGGTCCGGTTCGAGGCAGTACAGCTTGGCGTCCCGCGCACCGACGAGCACACGGCCGTCGTCACGGACCACCGGTGAACCTGATACCTGTCCGCCCACGGGGTACGACGCAGCCCACGAGAGCGGCGCGCCGACCACGTTCTCCGACCGCCCTGAATGCTGAGGGTCCCCATGGAAGCAGGCCCACGGATGACCGAACGCTAAGGTCACCGCGAGGCCCGAGAGTAGAACGAATGCCATCTTCACGATTCCTCCTGTTCCTGCGGACTGGTGCGGAGTTCGATTCCGCGCGTGCTCGAGCGGATGAAGCGGACCAGTTCCTGAAGCTGCTCTCGTCCGCGGCCCGGTGCACTTGCGGGCAGCAATTCTGCCTCGATTGTAGACAGGGCTTGGGCCAGGTTCAAGCCCGCCCGGTAGATGGTGCGATGGGCCTGCCGCAAAATGGCCAGCACCGGCTCCCCGACTCCCGCGCGGCGCAGGCCGACTGAGTTCAGCCCGCGCACGCAGCACGGGTTGCCCGCAGCCAGCATGTACGGAGGGATGTCCTTGTTCACGTACGAGCATGCGCCCACCATTGCCAGCGTCCCGACGCGGCAGAACTGGTGGATGCCGGCTAGCCCGCCGACGTTCGCCCGGTCCCCGAGCTCGACGTGCCCGGCAAGCTGGACGCCATTGGTAATCACGCACCCGTTGCCGATACGGCAGTTGTGCGCGATGTGAACGTAAGCCATTACGAAGTTGTCGTCGCCGATAACGGTCGCGTTGCCTGTCCCGCTCGCACGGTGCACCGTGGTATACTCAAAGAAAGTGTTGCCGGAGCCGATTCGCACCTCGGTGTCCTCGCCCCCGTACTTGGTGTCCATCGGCACGCCGCCGATGGCCACGCCCGCAGCGAAGCGGTTCCGTTCTCCAGCCGTGACTTTCCCCTCGAGGTAACAGAACGGCCCGACCTCACAGCCGGGACCGAGCTTGGCGCCGGGATCGATGCGGGCCGTAGGGTCAATAGTTGAAGCGGAGGGGTCTGCGGGTTCAGGAGTGCTTGTATTCAAACGAGGGACATCGCCGGCTTCAGACGGCATGCGTCAGACGTATTGAGCCGGCTCAGCGCAACGCGCCGATGACTACGGCCTCGCAGGCCAGCTCTTCGCCCACTTTGGCCGTGCCGTGAATCTTGTACACCGAGGACCGGCCGCTGATGATGTCGGCGGACAGCAGCAGGCGGTCTCCGGGCGCAACCTGACGGCGGAACCGCACTCTCTCTATACCGGCAAAAAGTGTCTTCCGGCCATGACGCTTTTCGCGGACCTCGCACACCAGCAGTATTCCGGCCTGGGCAATCGCCTCGACCATCAGCACTCCGGGCATCACCGGGAAATCGGGAAAGTGGCCGGCGAAGTAGGACTCCTCCGCCTTGATATCCCGGTATCCCTCAATCAGGTTGGGTTCAAGCTTGGTGATCGCATCAATGAACAGGAATGGTTCACGATGGGGCAGCATCTCTTTGATCTGCTCCAGGGTCACCACGATTTCACTCATCAAACCTCCAGTTCTCTCGCGACCTTCAGGGCAAAGGCAAGGTTCAGCCGGTGCCCGGGCATATACGCAAATACCGCGGCGTCAAGCGGCCTGCCGAGCAGTGCCAGGTCGCCCAGCAGGTCCAGTGCTTTGTGCCGGCACGGTTCATCCGGGAACCGCCACCGCTCGGCGCACACGAATCGGCCCGCCCGCTTGAGCCCAAACCGCAGGCCGTACTTCCTCCCGAACGCGCCCGGCGACATGCTGGTTCGCGCCAGGGTCCGGGCTCGGGCCACGGTCCGCAGGAATGAGGCGGGCGCAGCCGCGAACGCGCAGAACTGCGGCCCGAACTCAGGGAACCGCGTCAGGCAGTTGATCACCAAGCCTCGTGCCGGGACCGCGGCGATGAACCGCGCGCCCTCTCTCACCCGGACCGGCCGCGTCAGCCGCGCCGACCTGGGCCCGTCCTTGTACCGGACGATGCCGGCCTTCTTCAGCAACCGCACGTACGGTTCGGCGCTGCCATCACCAATCGGCAGCTCGGTCCCGTTCGTCTCCACCGCGAGGTCGGTCACACCAAACCCGAAACAGGCGGCCAGCAGGTGTTCGACCATGCGCACCTTGCTACTGCCTCTGCCCAGGCAGGTGGCGTGACCGCTTACGCCCGCATTGGAAACCGTTGCCCGCACGTTGCCGTTGAACCATATGCCAGCACCGGGTCCGGCCGGGCTCAATCTCACGCTCGCCTTCCCCCGGCCCATCGAGTCCCGGCCGGTGAGACTTGCTGTTTCCGCAATGGTCGCGCCGTTCATTTCTGTCCGCCGAACCGCCGCCAAAGGGTCGCCCAAAGCCGTTTCATCTCCGAGTGCGGCCGCGCCGGAATCCCTGAGTAGTGCGCGCCGGTCGGGACCGAGCGGAATACTGCAGACTTCGCGTAAATGACCGCGTCATCGCCGATGGTTACGTGGTCACTCACTCCGACCTGGCCCGCCAACGTGACTCGGTCGCCGATTACCGCGCTCCCCGCGATTCCCACTTGTCCGGCTAGAATGCAGTCGCAGCCAATCATGACGTTATGCCCGATGTGGACAAGACAGTCTATCTTCGTGCCCCGGCCGATGCGCGTCTCCCGCCCGGTCTTGGCCCGCGCAACCGTACAGTTGGCCCCGATGTCAACGTCATCCTCAACCGTCACACGGCCGATGTGCTCGAGCAGTTGGTAGCGACCGTCCCGTCTATCGTACCCGAATCCGGCGCAGCCGATTGCAGTGCCCGCGCCGATGCGCACCCGGGCGCCGATGGTTGTCCGGCCCATGATCGTCACGTTCGGCTCCACGACTGAGCCCGGCCCGACCTCGACCTCCGGGCCGATGTAGACGAACGGTGCGAGAACAACGTCCGGCGCGAGCTTCGCGCCCGGCTCGACCCGCGCCGGCTCAGGGCTTGGCAACTGCCGCGAGCAGCACCCGGATCACCGTGCCGACCTGCTGCTGCAAATCCTCGGGCCGGGCGGCATCGCCCTTCTCCGTCTTGAGCAGAGTCCCCAGCCGCACATCGGCGATCGATAGTTCGAACTGAATCCGGCGGTCCTGCTTGCTCGCATTGCCGAATACAACGCAGTCGGCATCGAGCGCGCGGCCCGCGTCCAACGCCTTGTCGAGCACGATCTGCTGGTTCGCGAGACCGTAGGACTGCAGCTGCTGGTCGACCTTCCCATTGGCCACCATGTCCACGTTTGGCTGCGCTTTCACCAGCCCGTAGACGAACTCCCGGATGTCGCTGCCTACGCGGTCCTGCGACGCGAGGTCGTTAGAGTTATACACGGGCATCAGTGCGTAGACCTTCTTGCCGGTAACGGAGGGCCCGACTGGCGCAAACTCCCGGTTCAAGTCCTCGAGCACCAACTGTGTCAGGTCGAGCCCGCTCTCCGAGTATACGATCCCGGACTTGGACGCGTCCAGGATGAGGGCAAATCCCTCGTCCGCCGAGAGCTTTGCCACCGCCGAGTCGATCTTCGCCACAATCGGCGCGATCAGCTCCTTGTACCGCTGGTCGATCAGGCCGCCCTTGCCGTACACCTCGGCAACGTAGCCGTCATAGCGTCGCTTCCGCTGGTCGACCTCGGCGTTCTTCGCGCGCTTCCCTTCTTCCGAAAGCGTAAGTTGCTGGGATTCGTACTCCGCCTTTGCCTGCTCGTAGTCGCCCTTCAGGGACTCGGCCTTTGCCTCAAAGCTCAGGCGCACCGTGTCCATCTCCTTCTTCGCCTCGGCCGCAGCCTCGAACTTGGCGATAACCTGGTCGTAGTCAACGTAGCCGACTCGGAACTCCTTGGCCGCGAAAAGCGTTCCCGCGGTCGCAAGGACGAGGATGATTGCCAGCCGGAATGTCCTCACAAGAATCCTCCTGCGTTCAGATTATCATTGGTGGTATTGTCGTCGCTCACCGGATTAGCAGCTTAGGCCATGACGCCCGATTGTCAACACGGGCTGCCGGTCACGATCGAGCCTTCCTGCCCAATGTGGAAGCTAACGAGCGCCCTCGGCGCCAGCCGCGCGGTTCCGGTCACCTTCAACCGCAGATAGTTGTCGGTCAGGGCGGTCCGAGCCGTCTCGACAATCGCCGACCGAGCGGTCCCAACGAACCGCGCCTGATATTCCTGCCGGCGTTGGTCGGAGAAGGCCCGCAACTCCGCGACCCGCTCGCGCACGACCTGCGAGCGCACCAGCTCACCGCGGCACGCCTGCTCGGTTCCGGGACGCGCCGAGAATGGAAAGACGTGCAGATAGCCGACCGGCGTCTCAGCAAGGAACTCTCGGGTCCGCCGGAACGACTCATCCGTCTCGCCGGGAAACCCGGCTATCACGTCAGTCCCGATGTTCACCCCGGGCCTGACCTTGCCGATGCGCTCGACCAGCCGCCCGAAGTCCGCTGTCCGGTATCGCCGATTCATGCGGGCGAGCACGGTGTCGTCTCCGGACTGCACTGGCATGTGGAAGTGCGGGCAGACCCGGTCGTCGGTGATCAAGGCGACCAGGGCGTCATCGAACGTATCCGGCTCGACCGATGCCAACCGGATGCGCGCATCGCGGCACGATCCGAGCAACGTCTCCAAGAGGCCGGCCAGCGTCGTGCCGCCGTCCCGGTAGGTACCGAGGTTGAGACCGGTCAGCACCACCTCATGGAACCCGCCTGCCAGCAGCCGCTCAAACTGCTCGCGGACCCGGGACGCTGGCACCGAGCGCGGTTCGCCTCGCAGCGCGGAGACGACGCAGTACGAGCAGCGCCGGTCGCACCCGTCCTGGACCTTGAGTATCGCCCGGCTTCGAACCGGCGCCGGGTCGATGCCTGCAATTTCGGCCTGCTTCCGATCGTTGTTCCACACCTCGGCGACTCCGGCGACTTGCCGGACCTGGTCCGGCGAGCGCTCCGCCATGCAGCCGAGCACGACCACACGTGGGCCCCGGACGGCTCGGCACGCGCGACGAATCAACTGGGTGGAACTCCGGTCGGCTTGTGCTGTCACGGTGCAGGTATTGACGTAGATGGTGTCGGCCGCTTCCGGCGATTCGACAATGGCGACGCCCTGAAGCGCCAATCGGTGCCTCAGGGCGTCACTCTCTGATTGATTCAGCCGGCAGCCGGCAGTCAGTATCGCCGCGGTGGGCTGCTTCACACCTAGCGTCCGACCCGTCGGGCAAATCAGACCGGTCCGACTGTCGGACTATCCTTCCAGGTCGCGCTCTTCTTCGAACTCGCGGAGATGGTCCTCGAGCGTGAACTTGTCGTTCAAGTCCTCTTCGCGATGCCGCGCGCGGCCGCGTTCACGGTCGCGCTCGCGCTCCGGGCGCTCCTGCATCTCTTCGATCGGCGGCTCTGCCTCGGGATGCAGCGCGCGTTCGCTCAGGGCGATCCGGCGGTGCTCAAGGTCGATGCGGATAACCTTCAGTTCCAGCTCCTCGCCGATCTGGTACTTCTCCTTCGCCTTCTTGCCGCCGCGCGCCAGCTGGCTCAGGGGCACGAACCCCTCAATGTCATAGTTGAGAGCAACCACCACGCCCGGCTTGGGCAGATCGACAATCCGCGACTTGACTACGTCGCCTTCCTTCAGCTCCTTGCTGATGCTGTAGAACGGGTCTTCCTGGTTCTGTTTCAGCCCGAGCGTTATCCTTCGGTTCTCCCGGTCGACGCCGAGGATGATGGTATCGACCCGCTGGCCCTTCTTCAGCTCCTCACGCGGATGCTTGATGCGCTTGGTCCAGGAGATGTCGGCGTTGTGAATCAGGCCCTCGATGCCTTCCTCGATTTCGACGAAGGCTCCGAACTCCTTCAGCGCCCGCACCTTGCCCTCGACGCGCTGTCCGACGTGGTACTTCTCCTCAACCAGCGACCACGGGTCGGGAAGCGTCTGCTTCAGGCCCAGCGATATCCGCCGGTTCTCCTTGTCGATGTTGAGAACGACGGTTTCGATTTCCTGGTCCATCGCGAGAATCTGCGAAGGGTGGTGGATGGACTTGATCCAGGACATCTCCGAGATGTGAATCAGGCCTTCGATGCCCTTTTCCAGCTCCACGAACGCGCCGTACTCGGCCAGCGTCGTGACCCGACCCCGCACCTTGCCGCCCACCGGATACTTCTCCTCGACCCGCTCCCAAGGGTGGGGCGTAAGCTGCTTCAGCCCGACCGTGATCCGGCCCGTGTTCGGGTCGGCGGAGAGGACCTTGATCTTGAGTTCGTTGCCGACCTCGACGACCTCGGTCGGATGCACGACCTTGTTCCAGGCCAGGTCCGAGATGTGAAGCAGGGCGTCGACGACGCCGATGTCGACGAACGCGCCGAAATCGGTAATCGTCTTCACCGTGCCGTCAATCACGTCGCCGACACTGAGCCGGCTGAACAGCTCGCGCCGAATCTCGTCCTGCCGCTCCTCGAGCAGCAGCCGCCGCGAGACCACGATGTTCTTCTTGTACCAGTTGACCGAGAGGATCTTGACCTCGAGCTGCTTGCCGATGAGGTCGTCCAGGTTCGGCACTGGCCGCAGGTCCACCTGGGACCCGGGCAGGAACGCATCCAGGCCCATGATTTCGACCGCGAGCCCGCCCTTGACGCGCTTGATGACCGTGGCGGGCACGCCCTCGGCGCTCTCCGACTTCTGCTTGATGGTCTCCCAGGCAAGCTGGAAATCGGCCTTCTTCTTCGAGATGACCGGGAACCCGTCCCGGTCCTGGAAAGACTCGAGGTATACTTTTACCTCGCGGCCCTCGGCCGCATCGTCGCGGTTCCGGAACTCCTCGACCGACAGCACGCCTTCGGCCTTCAACCCGATGTCGACCAACACGGCATTCGTCAGACGCTTGACTACGCGGCCGGTGACGATGTCGCCGAGCCGCAGTCGCGGGAACGATTCGTCGTAGAGCTCGGCGGTGGTCTTCGGTACCGGCGGCGCCTCAGGCGGCGGGGTTTCCGGCATGACGGGACTCACTGCTTCGGACTCAGGCAGGCTAGATGCACCTTCCTGTTTGCTATCCTCAACTGACATTGAGACGGTCCTCCTTAGCGGGATTTCTGACAATATCAACGATCTCACGCACCACCCGTGACGGTGTGGACGAACCAGCCACGATGCCGACCCGGCGGGCCCTTGCGATAATCCGGCGCGGCAGCTCGGCCGCTCTTTCCACGAACACGACTCGGCGCCCGGCATTCCGGGCAATCTCGGCCAGTCGTGAGCTGTTGGCGCTGCTGCGGCCGCCGACCACGACTACCAGGTCCACCTGCTGCGCGATTCGGTCAGCGGCCTGTTGTCGGGCAGCCACCTCCTCACAGATGGTGTCAAAGATCCGAAGCTCAGTATAGCGAAACCGACTGAGGTTGGCAACAGCTTCCCTTAGCCGCTCGCGGGACATCGTGGTCTGGGCCACCACGCCAATCTTGCCACCACGCAGTCGCATCCGCGCAGAATAGACCCGTCCCCGGCCCTCGCAATGGCCAAGAATGGACTTCACCTCGGGGTGATTCCGCTCGCCGACCACAACCACGGTGTAGCCCTGCTCCTTCAGCCGGCGGGCGACGTTCTGGACCTTGCGCACGTAAGGGCAGGTGGCGTCAACGACCGCGATTCCGAGCCTGCCGCACTCGGCAAGAGTCTCGGGCGGGCATCCGTGGGCCCGAATGACAAGCGCTCCATCGCGCACTTGTCGAGCACGCCGAACCGACCTGATACCAGCCTGTTCCAGCTCCTCAAGCACCAGCGGATTGTGAACCAGCTCGCCCAAGGTCGAAACCCGGCCGAACTGCTTCTTGCCCGACTTCGCCAGGCCGATTGCCCGCTCAACGCCGAA
>CAYOCZ010000016.1:0-20099 GCA_964402475.1 uncultured bacterium
GAAGCGAGCATTTCGGCCAGCACCAGCACCACGAGCACGCCGACCACGCAGTTCAGCAGCACGTTGGTCAGATGGAAGCCGAACGGCCTCATGCTCCACAGCCTCCCGTCCAACCAGAAGCTCGAAACCACCAGTGGCCGGTAGTATGCGTAGAGATGCTCCCCCTGCAGCGCCTCCCAATGAGCGTAGCTCTGACCGAAGAACCCGAACGGCGCCGGGGCCAGCAGGTCCTGGTTCTCGACAATCAGCGCCTTGTCATCCAAGACAAAGTCATAGCTCAACGTCGGCAGGTACACCAACCCGGCAAGTGCCACGACGCCCGCGGCAAGGAGCACCTGCCGCGTGGTCAGCCTGCCGGTCTTCGCGGCCTTTCGCTGCGCCATTGTTCATATATCGTCCTGAGCCCGACGCCGATGTCAAGCTGCTCGCGGCCTAGTTTGACAGAACTCCGGCTCCGGCTTATCTTCTCCTGCCACTAGCGAGGCCCAATGGAACCACGAAACCACCTGCTCATCGCCGGCGAATGGATCGGAACCGAGAGAGCTTTGCCGGTCATCAACCCCTACGACGAATCGGTCATCACCGAGGTGCCGGTCGCGGCCGAGGCGGTCGTTGACGCCGCCATCGCGGCCGCCGAGGCCGGCGCCGCCGATATGCGCCGGCTGCCCGCCCACACGCGCTCCGCGATTCTTGCGAAGGCTGCCGCACTGCTGGAACAGCGGAGCGACGAGTTCACCGAATCCATCATCGCCGAGGCCGGCAAGCCCCGCAAGTACGCGGCGGCTGAGGTCGGCCGTGGGGTTGAAACCCTCCGCTTCGCCGCGGCCGAGGCCCTGCGCATCCATGGCGAAACCGTGCCGATGGATGCATCGCGCGGTTCTGAGAGCCGCCGCGGCTTCTTCATCCGCGTCCCGCTCGGCGTCATCGCCGCCATCACGCCATTCAACTTCCCCTTGAACCTCGTGCTGCACAAGGTCGCGCCCGCCCTGGCCGCCGGCAACTCCGTGGTCCTCAAACCCGCCACCAAGACCCCGCTGACCGCGCTCAGGCTCGGCTCGCTGCTGCTCGAGGCCGGCCTGCCCCCCAAGGCGCTGAACATCGTAGTCGGCGAGGGTAGCACGGTCGGCGCGGCGCTGGTCCGCGACTCGCGCATCCGCATGGTCACCTTCACCGGCAGCCCGCCGGTCGGTGAGGCGATCAAGCGCGACTCGGGGCTCAAGCGCGTAACGCTCGAACTCGGCTCCAACTCCGGCGCCGTCATCGATGAGACCGCTGACCTCAACAAGGCGCTCGCCCGCTGCCTTGCCGGCGGGTTCTCCTACTCCGGCCAAGTCTGCATCCACACTCAACGGCTGTACGTTCACGAGTCCGTCGCCGAGCAGTTCACGGCCCGCTTCGTTGACGCGGCCGAGAAGCTCGTCTGCGGCAATCCCGCGCTCCCTGAGACCGACATAGGCCCGATGATTGACCGGCCCGCGCTCAGCCGCGGCCTCGCACTGGTCGAAGAAGCCCGTGCCGCCGGCGCGGAGCTCCTGTGCGGCGGCACGGCCGAAGGGACCGTGATGTTCCCGACCGTGCTGCTCGGTGCCAAGCCGGAGTTGCCGGTCGTGTGCGAGGAGAGCTTTGCACCCATCGTCACCGTTCACACCTTCCGCGACTTCGACGAGGCGCTTGCGCAGTTCAACCAGGGCTCAGCCCTGGGCACGTACGACTACGGCCTTGCCTGCGGCGTCTTCACCCGCAACCTCGGCCGGGCATTCCGCGCCGCCGAGCAGCTCGAAGTCGGCAACGTCCTCATCAACGACTCGGCCACCTGCCGCGCCGACCACATGCCCTACGGCGGGGTCAAAGACTCGGGCATCGGCCGCGAAGGCCCGCGCTTCGCCATCGAAGAGATGACCGATATCCGTATGGTCTCCTTCAACCTCGGTTGAGCAGGCTGTGAGCAGTGGACCATCTACCGCGAGCCGTTGACCATCGGAGACGGACGAAGCCGGACGTCTGAATGGTCGAGCGTCTGTAGAGGGGTAGGTGCTGGCGATGGCACCCAGGGCTGAGCGTTCGGGGCTGGGACTCGACTACGGAAGGGACGGCGTCCATCTACGGTACGATAAGGGTCGCCGGCTGCCCACTGAGACGATCAACCTCTGGCTCGACGCCATAACGAAGCATGTGCCCGTGCGTTCCATGCGGACGATCGTCGACATCGGCTGCGGCACCGGGAGGTTCTCCGGATTCCTGAGCGAATGCTACTCGGCGCAGGTCCTTGGTGTAGACCCTTCGGCCAGGATGCTGGCCTCGGCCCGCCGAACGGCCCTTTCGCGCCGGCTGAGGTTCGTCCAAGGCGTGGCCGAAGACATCCCTTCGCCTGACGGCTCGTGCGACATGGTCTTTCTTTCCCAAGTCTATCATCACCTGTCGAACGAACGCCGGGCCGCGGCCGAGTTCAGGAGAATCCTCAGACCGCGCGGCTTCCTCTGCATCAGGAGCTCCACGATGGAGAATCTCGGGAGCTATCTGTACCACGACTTCTTTGCGGGCGCGCTTCGGTTCTGCAGGAAGCTGCTGCCGGCTCGGGCTCAGGTGAAGAAAGCCATGCGGAATGCCGGCTTCGACCTGGTCTTCCGGACCGCCGTTCGGCAGGCATTTGCCGAGAACCTCACCGAGTATGCACGGAAGATCGGCCTCAGGACGCTCTCCGACCTGACCACTCTGCCCGACCGGCAGTTCCGCGCCGGCCTCAAGCGACTCGAGGCCTACTGCCGGGAGCACGACACCGGCGAGCCCGTCCGCGAAGACATTGACCTGTTCGTGTTCCGCCTTCCCAGCCAAGCTTCACGCTCGGACCACAGGAACGACCTTCGGCAGTGACCGGTATGTCCCAGAACGCGCCAACCGAAGCAGAGTCAGTTCGCTTCGTCGCCGACTACTACGCGGCCCGGGCGCTGGAATACGACCTGACTGCAGGCTACACCGACCCAATCGCTGAGCCGCTGCGGGCAAAGGCCAAGGCCCGCTGTCAGAAGCTGTTCCGGAATGCGGACGTGCTCGAAATCGCGTGCGGAACCGGCTACTGGACTGAAGTCGTGGCCCAAGTCGCACGTACGGTTCTGGCCACGGACGTCTGCGAGGGGATGCTCGCTCTTGCCCGCCAACGCCTGGCCGCTTCCGTCAATGTCCGGTTCCAGGTCGCCGACGCCTACTCGCTGGAAGGCGTGCCGTGCGGCTTCAACGCAGCCTGCGCTGTCTGGTGGTGGTCGCACATTCCAAGGCGTCTGCTTCCCGGGTTCCTCGCGACGCTGCACAGCCGGCTCGTACCCGGCGCGCGGGTGCTCTTTGTCGACCAGCTACCGAGCGCCTATACGCCCAAAGACCAACGGGTCGACGCGAGCGGCGACACGACCGAAGTGCGACAAGTCTCTGGCGGCCGGGCTTTCCGCGTCGTCAAGAACTTCCCCACTCGGGATGGCGTCTCGGAAGCGCTCGCGGGCCTCGCAACCGGCATCGAGTACCGTGAGTTCCCCGAGGAGTGCAGTTGGAACATGAGCTACCGGGTCACCGGATGATTGAGATACGCGAGGTCGGCCCGGACCGGCTGCCCGAATACGCCCGGATACCGATTGCCTTCGAGGTCCGTGCCGTCTTCCGGGTCGAGCGGCTCGACGCAGGTGAGTGGGGCTTTCGCCTGGTCGAAGAGCCGATACCGAAGCCATACGTGAAGGACTACGATGCCGTTGAGGACCCTGACGGCAGGGTCCAGAACTGGCCGAAGCACTTCAACGTCTCGAAGTGGGGATTCTTCATTGCAGCTGAGGACGGAGAGGACGTCGGGGCGGCGACCGTGGCCGTGCACACGCCTGCGGTGCACATGCTCGAGAACCGCGATGACTTGGCCGTGCTCTGGGACCTGCGGGTCCGGCCGGAGAGACGCAGGCACGGTATCGGCAGCAACCTGTTCCAGTACGCCACAGGCTGGGCTCGAAGCAAAGGCTGCCGCCAGATGAAGGTCGAAACGCAGAACACAAACGTGCCGGCCTGTCGGTTCTATGCTGCACAGGGCTGCGTGCTGGGTGGCGTCAACCGGTTCGGCTATGCTGGCTGCCCGGCCGTAGCGCACGAAACCATGCTGCTCTGGTACCTGAATCTCTCCCCGGCGAGCGAGAATACGCGATCCCGAACGGGGTAGCCCCGGCGCCCCGCGCTTGACAGACGGCGCACACCGGCAAAGACCCACCGCCCTCGGGCCAAACGAAGGGAACCGCACGTGAGCGCACTAGCTATGGTGTTCGTCACCCTTCTGCTTGTCGACTGCGGCAGTCAGCCGGCCTGGATCCAGGCCTCCAATACGCCGGGGTCGTTTGCCAGGGGCCTCCGGCCGATCTTCGCGCAAAGCTACATGCCGTGCCACGTCGGCAGTCCCGACTCCAAGTCGCCGTACGTGCTCACGAAGTACGAAGGTGTCATCGGCAACGGCAAGGACTCAGTTGCCGACGGGGTTGCCGCCAACGCCGACAGCGCGTTCCTCTGCCAGGTGCTCGCGACCGGCCTGCACTTTCTTGACACCAGCCGGCGATGCTCAATAATCTCCTGCCTGGTCTTGAACAAAGCGAGTCAACGGTGACGTTCACCGTTCTGGCACTTCCCATTCTGATGCCGGCGGGCAGTCGGACGGTGGTGAAGTCCGGCCCAAACCAGGCAGAGGATGATATCCAGAAGGTATGGCAGGAAAAGAAACAATGCCTCACGATGAAGGTGCGGAAACCCAGGACGACTGGGTCCGTGAGCTTCAGGGTCAAGTCATCCGGGATATGGAAAGAACGTACTCACCGAAGGTGATGGAGCTCTGGAAGAACCCGCAGAACGCTGGGTCGCTGGACTACCCGGACGGGTACGGCCAGGTCACGGGACCGTGCGGAGACACGATGCAGATCTGGCTCAGGGTACGGGAAGATGTGATAACCGAAGCCACCTTCTGGACCGACGGGTGCGGCACTTCCGGCGTCTGCGCCAGTATCGTGACAATCATGGCCAAAGACAAAACCCTGGAACAGGCGGCTCGAATCGATCAGCAGTCAGTCCTCGACGAACTTGGCGGGCTGCCCGAGGATGATCGGCACTGCGCCCTGCTGGCCGCGAATACGCTGCGGGAGGCGATTGGCTGTGTCAAGCCGGATTTGGCAAAGAAGACCGGCTAGTAACTGCCGGTGAATGAACTCGTCTGCCGGGAATGTGGCGTGAAATCCGAAGAGCCGCCGAGACGGGCTGCCGGAGTCGGGTCGGGCAGCGATAGGGAACCGAACCCGGAGTCCTGACGTGCTCGGCATCATGTTGGTCTGGTTGGGACTCGGCCAATTGACTGGAGGAGCCCTGGATACTGAACCCGTGAGCATCACGGTTGTGTATGACAATCGGAGCCTGCAGGAAAACCTAACGCCGGATTGGGGGTTTGCCTGCGTCGTGGACGCAGCCGGCCACCGACTGCTGTTCGACACCGGCGCGAAAGGGGAGTTACTGCTGGCGAATCTGAAGAAGCTCGGTATCGCCACGGCATCGGTCGAGGCGGTGGTGATTTCCCACAACCACTGGGACCACACCGGAGGGCTGGCGTCGTTCCTGCCGCTATGCTCAACTCGGTGCTATGTACCGGCATCAGCCGCAACTGAGCTCGGCGCAAGGATACAAAAGGCCGGTGGGACCAACGTCCCGGTATCAGGCAGGGCCGCAATCTGGCCCGGGGTCTGGCTGACCGGCGAACTAGGCGAGGGAATCAAGGAGCAGTCGCTGGTGGTCGAGACCGGCCCGGGCCTGGTTCTAATAACCGGGTGCGCCCATCCCGGCGTCGCCAACATCGTGCGCAAGGTAAAGGAGGATTCCGGCAAACCGCCTTACCTAGTTCTTGGCGGTTTCCACCTCGGTCAGGCAAGTCCTGAAGACGTGCGCGGGATAATCCAGGCGTTGAAGGCCCTGGGCATCACCAAAGCCGGGCCGGGCCATTGCACCGGCGACCAAGCGATCGAGCAGTTCCAGCAGGGCTGGCCGGACGGGTTCGAGCGAATCGGCTGCGGTCGGGTTTTGAAGCTGGAGGCCAAATGAAGAGCTGCGCCGAGTGTGACGACAAGACCTGCTACCAGGGCAAAGACTGCTTCGGACTGAGGGATGAAGTCCTGAAGCATTACCAGGACCCCTGGATTCTCGAGATGACCAAGGCGGCGACCATGCTTGAAGGCCGCCACTACATGGAACTGACCCGGCTCGAGGAGTTGATTCGGTTCGCCGCGGAACTCGGCTACGAACATCTCGGCGTCGCCTTCTGTATCGGCTTCTCCGAAGAAGCGCGGCTGCTGAACGACATCTTGAGGAAACGGTTCAAGCTGAGCGCGGTCTGCTGCAAGGCGTGCGGGATCGAAAAAGAGAAGCTCGGCCTGGACAAGATCGTGCCCGAGCGGGTGGAGGCGATGTGCAACCCGATCGCTCAGGCGCTGCTGCTGAACCGAGCACGGACCCAGCTCAACGTCATCCTCGGGCTGTGCATCGGCCACGACATCATTTTCACTAAGACCTCCGAAGCTCCGGTCACCACCCTTGTGGTGAAAGACCGGGTGCTGGCGCACAACCCGGTCGGCGCGCTCTACTCCCGGTACTGGCGCGATAGGATAACAAAGGAAGCCGGTACGGATCAGGGCAGCAAATGACAGCGGGTTTCGCAGCATCGTGACGACCGGGGCCGCTGGCGTTGACCGGCAGGCGGTAGTAGCTATGCTTGGAAGGTTGCCCGACCCGGAACGCCACTCGGCTCGGTTGGCGACCGACACCCTGCAAAGACTTAGTCGCTGACCCGGAGAGCAAAACACCAGAGAGGAACACCGCATGAAACAAGAAGCCAACATCCGCTGGGCCGGCAAGATGACTTTCGTCGGCAGGGCGGGCTCGAATCACCTTGTGCCGATGGACTCCGGACCCGAGTTCGGAGGCGACAGCTCGGCCACCAAGCCGATGGAGCTGCTGCTCCTTAGCCTTGGCGGCTGCACCGGCATGGACGTCGTGCCAATTCTCAAGAAGATGCGGCAGGACGTCACCGCAGTGGAACTCAACATCGCTGCCGAACGGTCGGAAGAGCACCCCGAGCCCTACACCAAAATCGACATCGAGTACGTGGTAGCCGGCAGGAACCTCGATGAGGAAAGGGTCAAACACGCGGTTGAACTCACCCAGGAGAAGTACTGTTCGGTCTCGGCCATGCTCCGCAAATCCTGCCCAATCAACTACACCGTCCGCATGGTCGCGGCCGGGTAGAGAACCACCTCCCGGCTCGGACTATTCGGTACGGACCAACCTGACCACGGCGCGAAGCCCGGTGGTGCCGACTCGGACGAAGTAGGCGCCGCCGGCCAGCCCGACTGGCGACCATGTCGCCGTACCGTCATGCGCAAGGAAGTGCGCCACCTTCCGGCCATCGGCCCCGTATACGTCAACCGAGAACGTCCCGGGCCCGCTGAACCGCACGCGGTCGGAAAACGGGTTCGGCGCGGCGGTGAATGACGGCCGCCGCTGGCCGACGGCATGTTCGGTCGCGCCAGCCGGCGGACCGCAGGCCGCATAGACGTTCCAGTACCCGCGCCGGTCCGATGCCCAGGCTATCCAGATGTTACCGGCCGTGTCGGTTGTGATAACTGGGTCGTAGTCGTTCGCCGGGTCCGCGGTCACGGCCGCAGGCGTGCTCCAGCCGTCCGCATATTGCGACGTGTAGATATCCCACGGCCCGGCCACGCGCGACTGCCAGCAAGCCCAGACCGAGCCATCCGGCGCGGCGGTGATGCCAGGCAGCACGTCGTCGGCCGGGGTCGCGGTCAGCGGCTCGGGCGCGGTCCAGTCCGAGCCGTCAAAGCAGGCGAAGTAGATGTCGGACTCGCCGGCCTGCCACTTGTGCCAGACGACCCAGATGCGGCCGGCGGCGTCCACGGCCGCGCGGGGCGCGCCGTTGTCGCCGGTCGAATCGAGGCAAAACGCAGGCTGCCAGTCTGAATCGTGAGTGCGACCGTGGACCTGCCACCGGCCTCCTGTGAGCGAAGTCCAAAAGACCCACGGGTGGTCGTCCTGGTCCACGGTCACGCACGGGTCGATCTGGTCCAGCGAATCGGCGGTCAGGCGCGTGGGCGCGGCCCAAGCCCCGGCGTTGGCTGCGCTCGATACCCAGATGTCGCCTTGCCCGTTGCGCCAGGACTTGAAGGCGCACCAGACCACGGTATCCGACCCGGAAGCGAGGGCGGCCTGCACGTCGTGATAGCCAGCGACCGGTCCGACGCGCTGAACCGACGACCAGTTCCCGTCGTACCAGTAGCTGCTGAACAACTGGAAGTGCTCGTAGCTTGAGTAGTCGCGGAAGCTCTGCCAAGTAACCCAGAACCGGCCCGCCGCGTCGGTGCAGCAGGACGGGAACAGGTCATAGTACTCGTGCCAAGCAACGGACTCGGGCCGGCTGAACGCCGAGCCGTCGAACGACGAGAAGTAGTTGTCGGCCCGGACGATGCGGCCGGAGTCGAAGATGAGCCGGATGCGGCCCTGCGAGCAGCCGATGTCCGGGTTGCCGTTGACAAAGTTGGACGTGTCGACAGCGTACTCGGTCCAGTCGAGCGGCGGAGCCGCTCGGTATCGGACCGAGACGGGACGCGCTGACTTCGAGGGAATTCGCACTATCTTCAACGTCGGGTCGCCGAGCACGCAGGTGCCTTTGAACCACGAGTAGTTCGTACGGTACCAGGCCTGGAACGCGGCGCCGAAGGTCGAGTCGTGGTCCAAGGCAGTGTAGATCTCCGACACGTCTTCCACCCCGTACATCAACTGGGTCGAGGCGATGACCGCGAGCCCGCACGGCCGGGCGAAGAGGAACCAGTTGCAGAGACAGTCCTTCTCGGTGTACCGGCCGGACATGCAGCCATTGACGAAGTAGAACCCGGCTTGGGGTGCGAGCGCCGGGACTTCGAAGTTGAAAAGCGAGCCGGCCCCGAAATCGTCCCCAGCCAGGAAGAACGAGTGCACCCAAGGCGAGGAATGCGCGATAACGTGGACGAACTCAGAGCCGAGCCGCAACTGGCTCTTGTAGTGGGCGGCGGTGGTCGTGTTCGCGTCGTTGAAGATGGTGACGTCGGTGTAGAGGTTATCCATCCCGTGGTCGTTCGGATACCAAGTGACCTCGTTATAGACCAGTCCCCGGTCGGGGAACACCAGCTGGCCGGTCCGATACCGATGATTACGCTCCAAGTAGGCCGCGACCAACGGCACCTCGCCGGCATAGGTCAGGCTCGAAGCGTAGATGCGCCCGGTCCAGATGTCCGGCGCCCGGTTCCCCGAGTGGGAGTCGTACATGCCGTCGGCGTCGGCGTCGGCGAACGTACCGTCAAGGTCGGCGAAAAAGAGGTCAATCGGGTAGTCCTCGCCATAGTTGCTGTCCTCCCACCACGCCACGGGCAGGTCACCGACCAGCACCCCGGCCACGAGACCCGAGTCACGATGGACCTGTAACGTCTGGCGCAGGTTCGTGGCCCGGCCGCCGGATGCCGCGATGACCTTGACCGAGAATCCGTCGGCAGCCATGTCCGCAAACCAGGTCGCGAACTGCGGAGCAAGGTCGCCGTAGAGCGTGCTGTTGACGATTACGAGGACCAGCCGGTCGGACCGGCCGTCGGTGACGCTCCGGCACACGACCCGGGCCTGGAACCGCTCATCGGTCTGCGGGGTAGCAGACTGCTCGTAGGTCGAAGGCGTCCGGCCCAGCGGGTCAAAGTACGGCAATGGCTCGGGCGGCCGGGCCTGCAAGGCGAACAGAACCATCAACGTCAGCATTTAGTCCTCCGGTACAGAGACTGGTGCATGGGTCCGGGCGTTCCTCTCGGCTTGACATCTCGCCATCGCATCCGCTCCAAGACCCGGACGCCACCCACATGCTATGGAATAGAAGGACGAAGTCAACAGACGGAGGGGCTCGCGCCGTCCATACAGGCCGGGCGGTCCGAAGCCCGCCCCGGTGTGTCGACTTCCGACTGCTGACTACCGCTGCACCTCAGAATTCTACCGGGCCGTGAACCTGTCGGACTCGACCTTGACTGAGTTGCACGCCCGCGCAGAGGCACGGCAGTCTGAGGGCAACCGAACTGCTGCAGCCCGGCGGCGGGTTCCGAGGACCGCCAGCGCTCACCCGCCGGCGGGTTGTGAATCCGCTTGACACCCGTCACCCGCAGGGTAAAATTCAGGTGACCTTATACTAAGGAGGAACCGTATGCGTCGTTCTCTGTTTGGCCGACTGACCGTGGTCGCTATCGCCGGTCTGCTGCTCGTGGCGGGCTGCGAGGTCTTCGAGCAGTCCGGCACGCTCCGCGTCGTTTCGATCAACAACGGCAACACGCTGCGATCAGACATCGCCGATTTCTTCGTGTACTTCGACAAGGTAGACAGTGAGTGGGTCACCGTCTACCAGTTCATGCCGGACTCGGTTGAGGTCGTGATGCAGTATGTCGAAATCGGCCCCGGCCTACCGACGTGGACCCCGTACGTTGCCAATATCCTCAAGGCCGTCATCTCCTACAGGGGTACGAGCGAGGATGCCCCGGTATACGCGCCTGCGACCATCCCGCTGACGCAAACCGTGATGTCCGACCCGGCCGCCAAGCTGACCACCACGTTCTACATGGAGGTGTTGACGGCTTCGTTCAAGTATACTTTTTGGGAAGAGTGGATGCAGGAGCCGCCGGACTACGACATCTTTGACCTCATTGATGCCACGGCGACGTTCTCCGGCTATGATACGGTGGCTAACCGCGAGGTGAAGGCCGCCGGCAAGTTCCAGATTCAAGTCGGCAACTTGTACGACGACCTGAGCCGTTTTGGCCAATAGGATCCAGACCGCGCCCCGATTAGGCCTGAAACACCAGGCATAGCGGTTCCCGATAATCGAAGCAGCCGCACTGACGCGGCTGCTTCGTCTTATGCGGGAAGACCGTTCCTGGCTGAGGCAGGCCGGAACCTGACGGAAATTGGCGTCCGAACGTTACACTGCAAGAGGGAAAACCACGGCGTCACCCTTGATAGGTCCCTGCGCCATGTGCTGACTGGAAGGCAAATGCGGGACTTCCCTGAAGCCGAATTGAACCACAGACCTCACAGAGATAACAGAGGGTACGGAGCGGACTCCGGCCCTCACCCGCTCTGTGTTCTCCGTGGCCTCTGTGGTTGATTCTATCCGGGTTCCCGGGTGGAGGGCTGCGCGAGGCTTGACAATTCGTCCGTCGCCAATATTCTGCTGAGTAGTGGATACTGTGTGGAGGCTTCTTTCTTCAATCAACGGAGACGGAGGCAGTTGTGAAGAAGCGGACTGAATGCGGCCGTGGCAGCTTCGGTGGCGTGCAGCAGCCGCCACCCAAAGCCGGCCCCAGTCACAAACTGGATCCGTCAGGTGCCTGCAGCGGCTCGCAGGAATCACAGGAGGAAATGTGAAGGTGAGGGTGTCAACAGTCGCATTGATGCTGGCGGTGCTGCCCGCGCTCTTGTTCGCGTACCCGGGGTTCGCTGGCGGCAAAGGCCTGTTCCGAATCCAGAACGCGATGGTCGAGCAGAATGCGGGCCTTACGGTTTCGCTGCACGCGCTGGCCCGGAACGCGGAGTTCAGGCAGGGCAAGAGCGGCTGGATCGCCGACGTCATCGCCCCCGAGTTGAGCTACGCGCCGGTCGCCACGAAGTACGTCGGGCTCGAGCTGTTCGGGTCGTGGGGCGGTCAAGTCCAGACTCCCAAGTCCTCCACTGCGGACGGGCTCATCTGGGGATTCCACGACCTGAAGGCGGGCGGCAAGCTTTCGCTGCCGGTCCTGCCTGTGCTCAAGCTCGGTGTCCTAGCTTCATATACATTCACCGGCCGCGAGAGCGGCGACCCCTTGCGGAAGGACCCGCGTTGGACCGTTCTCAACCCCGAAGGACTCCCCCACGATCCGTCCTCGAGGCTCGCCTGGTCCGGGCTGGTTACTCTCCGACTGCAGGACGTTGTGCTGCCGGCACCGAATGTGATGATGAACTATGGCAAAGTCGCCGGCCTTACACAATACGGCGCGGGACTCGAATACCAGGGCGATGGCTTCTGCCTCTTTGTCGAAGCCGTATCCCAGCAGTCCGACAGTGTGTCGGACGGCATGTTCGACACCAAGCACGGTCACATCCATCTGACGCCGGGAATCGCCATCGGCAGCGCTTCTTCGGTATTCCTCAAGGTCGGGTACACTTTCAGCCTCGGCGGGGAATCGCTCGGCGGAAAGCAGCCCAACGAGCTCATCATCGGCTTGGGCTCGGTGGCACCGTTCGGCTGGCTGTCACGGCCCGCGTACGGTCGGATAGTCGGCGCGGTTCGCGACGCCGGCACCGGCGCTCCGCTGGCCGCCACAGTGACCTTCCCCGACCACCCGAAGCTAGGCGCGCTGGCCACTGACCCGAGCAACGGCAGCTTCAAGGCGATGAACGTACCCGCGGGTGCCGTGACGGTCGTAGCCAGCGCCGAGGGTCACGAGAGTCGAACCGTGCCACTGATGGTCGAGAAGAACGGAGTGACCACCACGGGAATCGAGCTCCCGCCGGCCGTTACCGCCGTCGAAATCACGGGCAGGGTCTCAGACCGGAAGACCGGCGAGGCACTGGCCGCGACGGTCATGGTACCGGAAGCCGATTCGGCCGTATACAATACCGACCCGGCAACCGGCATCTACCAGGCCCGCCTGATGCCCGGCGGCTACTCGATAGTCGTCGAGTCACCCGGCTACCTGAAGCAGACCGCGTGGGTGCTGGTCGAAAGGGACAAACCGCTGGCCAGGGACTTCCAACTTGTAAGTGAATGGATGGTCATCACCCTGCAGGGCATCCACTTCGACTTCGACCGGGCGACCATCAAGCCCGAGTCGCGCCCGACCCTCGAGAGCGCCGCGAAGATTCTCAAGGAGAACCCGGGAATCAGGGTTGAGATCCAGGGCCACACCGACAGCAAGGGTTCGGACGCATACAACCTCCGGCTCTCCGAGCGGCGCGCCCAGTCGGTAGTCAACTACCTCGTCCAGAACCTGGGCATCGACCGGAGTCGCCTGACGGCAAAGGGCTACGGCGAATCCCGGCCGGTCGCCGACAACTCGACGGACGACGGCCGCGCCATCAACCGCCGTGTTGATTTCGTCATCCTCGGCCAGGCCAAGCAGAAGTAGCGGCCGACCGGCAACAGTGCGGAGTGGAAAGGCTTCGCCCCCCTGCCTTTCCCTGCCACCCGCCAAGCGCCGGCCGCCGCGCCTGTTTCGCGAATCTTGACAAGTCATGACGAGTCAATATACTGGCGTAGGTACGTCAAATTGCTACTGGCCCTTTTTGTCGAGCACCGGCGGCTAGTGGGGCTCTGCCGGTGAGCGGCGCATATACGACCCCAGGCGTTGGGAGAAGCCGCCAGTCGTTGGCGCAGAGAACGGGCCACACCAGTGACAATCGGTTAGTGATGTGTAGAGGCTCGCAGGAGCCACAGGAGGACAAGTGAGAAAGAAAATGTCTGCACTGGCACTGCTCGCAGCAGTGCTGCCCGCGCTCGTGTTCGCGTACCCGGGATTCGGAGGCGGACGCGGGCTCTTCCGTGTTCAAAACGCGCTGGTTGAGGAGGAGGCCGGCCTGACGATTTCGCTCCACGCGCTGGCCCGTAACGCCGATTTCGACACGTTAGGTAATAACGGCTGGATTGCCGACCTCATCGCGCCCGAGCTCAGCTACGCGCCGATTGCCACGAAGTACGTCGGGCTGGAGCTGTTCGGGTCCTGGGGTGGCGTGTTCCAGACGCCCAAGGACACAACACCAGGCAGCGGCTTCGTCTGGGGGTTCCACGACTTGAAGGCCGGTGGCAAGCTCTCGATACCGGTCATTCCCGTTCTCAAAATCGGCGGCGCCGCGAACTACACTTTCAAGTTCCGCGAGCGGAAGGCTGACTGGACCCTGCTCGACACTCTGGGGCTCCCCTACAACGCAAACAAGAAGCTCGCCTGGAGCGGGCTCGTTACCCTCCAGTTCCAGGATGTGACGCCTTCGGCCCCGAACCTGATTGTCAACTATGGCAAGGTAGGTACCTGGACGCAAATCGGGGCGGCGGTCGAGCTGGCGGGCAAGGGATTCGGCCTGTTCGCCGAGGCAGTCTCGCTTGAGCCCGGGAGCGGCATCCTCACTGACAGCGGCCACATCCATATCACGCCCGGCGTCGTCCTCGGTGACCCTGATCTGTCGTTCTTCAAGGTGGGCTACACGTTCAGCTCCGGCATCGTGAATGGCATGAAGCAGCCCAACGAGATCATCGTCGGGATGGGCTTTGCGACTCCGTTCGGCAAGCGCACGCCGGCTGCGTACGGCACGATTGTCGGCACGGTAGTCAACGCGAGCACCGGAGCGCCGGTGGCCGCGATTGTCGCTTTCCCGGGCCACCCGAAGAGGGCGAAGATTACTACCAGCGCCCAAGGCGTCTTCGAGGCGACGAAAGTGCCGGTGGGCGCGGTGACAGTCGAGGTCAGCGCCGACGGCTACAACAAGCAGGCGGTCCCGCTGGCGGTCGAGAAGGACCAAGTCGTCAACTACCAGTTCAAACTGCGGCCGCTCAAGACCTACGGCACGATTGCCGGCACCGTCATTGACGCAGTCACGAATGCACCGATTGCCGCCATGGTCGAATTCCCCGGCACCACGCTTAAGCCGGTGAACGCCGGCGCCTCCACGGGCGCGTTCAAGGTCGACAAGGTTGAAACCGGCGTCTACACCCTGACCGCGAGCGCCGACAAGCACATCCCCGCGACCATCACTCTGGCGGTCGAAGACAACAAGCTGGCCACGGCGACGTTCAAGCTCTCGCCGGTCGAGGCCGCCGTTGCCATCACCGGCAGGGTCTCCGACAAGAAGACCGGGGACGGGCTGGTCGCCACTGTGACGTTCCCGGAGGCCGGCAACGCGGTCTTCAAGACCGACCCGGCAACCGGTGTCTACAAGGCGCAAGTGATGGCTGGCTCCTACACGGTGGTTGTCGAGTCGAAGGACTACCTGAAGCAGACTGTGGCGATGGTGGTCGAGAAGGGCAAACCGATGGTCAAGAACTTCGAGCTGGTGAAGGAAGGTATGTCCATCACCCTGAAGGGCATCTACTTCGACTTCAACAAGGCGACCATCAAGCCCGAGTCGCGCCCGGCCCTCGAGGATGCGGCCAAGATCCTCAAGGACAACGCGACCATCAGGGTCGAAATCCAGGGCCACACCGACAGCAAGGGCTCCGACAGCTACAACCTCAGCCTCTCCGACAAGCGCGCGTGGGCCGTCGTGAACTACCTCGTCCAGAACTTCGGCATCGCCATGAACCGCCTGACTGCCAAGGGCTACGGCGAGGCCAGGCCAATCGCCACCAACGAGACCGACTCCGGCCGCGCGCTCAACCGCCGGGTTGAGTTCGTCATCCTCGGACAGCAGTAGCGGCCAACCGGCAGCAAAGCAGAGGGGAGGCTCCGGCCTCCCCTTTCCGTTACAACGCCTCGCCGCGTCCGCCCCGCCAACTGAAACCGACGCGCAGCGTCGCCCTGAGTCCGACCGAGGGCTCTTCCACGCCGAGTCGCTCTGACGCCGATGGGAGGGTCTCTCATGTCTGGTCACTGGTCACTCGCGGCGACGCCGCGCGCAGCCACGGGTTGTCTAACTCGTTCATCGCTCGTCGCTTATCGCTCCATCGCTTTTCTCGGAAGCCATCCCCCGGACGGCTGGGGGAGTTCTTGCCCCCTAAACGGCCCTCGCTCCGGCACCGGCAACAGCCGCCGCTCAAGCGCCGGCACCGGCAGCCGCTCCCATCGCCGCAACAACCCTCGCTCCGGCCCCATAACCGGCCCTCGTGCCTGCGCCCGCTCATTGAGCCGGAACAGCGCTCGCTCCCGGTGCTATGTCTGCACCCTGAGCAGCGCCCGGCCCTCGCATCGCAGCAGCCTCCGCTCCTGCTGCCGTAACGGCCCTCGCCCCTGCGCCTGCGCCAGGCCCAGCAACAGCACCCGCTCCTGCCGCTGCAACGGCACTCGCTCCAGCACCTGCAACAGGTCAACCAACAGCAGCCGCGCCAGCCTTCGCTCCGGCTCCTGCAACAGCACGACCTCCAGCCGGTCTCCAGCCCAATCACCAGCACCCGGACCGGAAACCGGAATAGAACCGCCAAGGACGCCAAGACCGCCAAGCGTACGCAGGACATTCCCGTCCGGAACCATCTTTGTGGTAAGCTCCTGTCCCGGCTCCTGGGCTCGGTCAGTCGGTTGACATTGCCCCAGCGCCCGATAAGCTGAACCCTGATGGGGAACTCGCCCGACTCGGTGAAGCGCCTGGTCGACCGCTTCGACCAAGACCGCAAGGTCTTCCTCTCCGGCGATTACAAAGAAGAACAACTCCGCCTTGAGTTCCTCAACCCCTTCTTCACCGCGCTCGGCTGGGACATAGACAACAAACAGGGCCTGTCCGAGACCTTCAAGCAGGTCATCCACGAAGAGTCAATCAAGGTCGCAGGTGCCTCCAAAGCCCCGGACTACACCTTCCGCATCGGCGGCAGGCGACAACTTCGTATGGTACGAGCGAACGGTGGCTATTCTGCAACGCGTAGGCGCGGACCGACAGAGCCACGCGCGCAGTCGTCCGGCGTTCGGTCGCGTTGGGAGGTGTGTTGACTTCGAGACCCGACCACCAAATGCAGGACGAGCACGGCCCCTCCGACGACGAGGTCGGTCGCGCGGGTCATACACGCATCCTGCTGTTCCCCTTCCTCAGTGTAAACGAGGAGCTCAGCATAGGCGGTTGGGACGTCGCACCGTGGGACCACAACCAAGATGTCTCCCTGTCAAACGAGGAGAGGCAGCGATGCCTGCAGTGGCTCGAAGCCAGCAGTAGTCGGCACTCGACTGTCTGTGTGCGCTCGGACAACGCAGCGCTGACGCCGGATGAGCTCTGCATCATTCTGGAGTATGTGTCTGTTAGTCGCTGGCCCGAGCACAAGTGCGGAGGACGCTGCTTCAGCCCGGTCCGGATAGCAGTTCCACCGAGTCGTGCCGACATGCCCCGGCTCTGGCCTCCGTGTTCCCGAGACAGCGGCTGGATTGATACAAGCGACCTTGACCTGTACGCTGCACTCACGGCCTCCTTCGTCGAAACAGACCCAGAGAAGACAGGGTTTGGCAGCAAGCTGCGCCGCGCTGTGACGCTCTTCAGCGAGGCGCACAGAGCACATCAGGAAGGGCTAACCTTCGATGACCTAGGGCCAGACGAGCCGGGACACCGCACGGTGCTTTGGTTTGTCGCCGGCCTAGGGATGGCCTTTGAGGCCCTGTTCGGCCGCGAGGGGAAGCGGCACCTAGCCAAGAACGGTGACAGACAACTTCTGGGTTCGGCGGACTGCCGTAACCCGGAGGGACTGGCGGCTTTCGTCGCGTCTTCCTCCTACTTCGGAGACCTTAAAGAAGTGCTCGACTCAACGGGACAGCTGAATGCTGAGGTGGACGCGCTGGCTGATGCGGTCAAGGCGCGACTAGAGAGTGGCCTTGACGCGGTGACCGCGATGCTGCGAAGGGAGCTTGTCGAGGCACTTCGTCCGCATCTCACGGGCATGCACGTGGAGGATGATGTCACGAGATTGGCTCGATGGTTCAGCGCGTTCTACGGACTACGCAGTCGCTTGGCTCACGGTGGTGAAGTCTCTGAAAGCCACCTGTACGAGAGTGGTCTGTCGGGCGGGCGCTGGCATGGGAACACAGCACGGACCGTGTTCAGGGCAGCAGTGGCGACGCTGCTAGCGAACAGCGGCTACTACGACAGACTTCCCTCAGGACTGCTCTTCGCAAAACGTCACGTGGAGCGGGCGGTGCAGGCGGTACTGACCAAAGGGCAGCGGATCACGCGCGCCATCCGCATGATAGAGAACGAAGCCTACGCAAACAACGAACACGCCAGCCGTCTCGCAGACCTGCTGGCCAGCATTGGTGAGCAGGATGGAGACGATAGCTACTCTGATGTTCAGCTCGAAGAACTGAAGCTCGCCCTGGGTGCATTGGAGCGAAGCTCCGCTCCGCAATACCTGAAGTGGAAATCCTCGGCATTGTGGCCGCAGATCGAGCTGCTAGAGACGCTGCATGGCATCGCAGGAATGCGTCAAGATCGCCCAATCGTATAGAGGCCCCATGAGCGATGTCAAGGTACGACAACGTAGGATGGTCGACCCGGTCGAATGGATGCTCGACCTGCACAAGCAGTTGCCCAAGGCCAAGACGCCGCGTGAGCGCGGCAGCGAAAGACCGGGCGCCGCGACGCTCCTATTGGCCGCCGGATGGATACTGCTATCAGGAGAGCTGCTTGCGCAGGATCAGCGATGGGTCTATACGTATGACGGCGGCGCCGGCGACAAGCTGAACTGCATAGTCTGTGATGCCGCCGACAACACGTACAGCGCCGGAGGCAGCTACAGCCACTACGACGATTTTCTTGTTGTCAGCACAACTCCCGATGGTGCGGAGAGGTGGACCTACCGGTACAACGGTTCCGCGGACCTCTGGGACGACGCCTATGCGATTGCCTACGACGGCGGTAGTCGGGTCTACGCCGCTGGCACGAGCAGCGGTAGTGGTACGGCAGAGGATTTCACGGTGGTGGCTCTCGACACAGCCGGAACCGAACAATGGGTATACCGGTACAACGGCCGCGTAAACAGCTTCGACGTTGCGTACTGCGTCACCTGCGGCGAGGACGGGAACGTGTACGCGGCAGGCGTCTGCGACTCGAACAGCCAGCTCGTGGTCATCAGCCTTACTCCCGGTGGAACACGGCGTTGGTTGTACAAGTACGACGGACCGGGCAGTATCAGCAACTGCTGCCGTGCAATCGTATGCGGGCGTGACGGGAACGTCTACCTCGCAGGCTTTGGCGTGGGCAGCGGCACTTGGGAGGACTTCACTGTAATCAGCCTGACCGCTGCCGGGCAGGAACGATGGGTTTACACCAGAAACGGCTCGGCAAACTGGAGCCGGGATGAAGCACGGTCGATTGCGTGTGACTCTGCAGGCAACGTGTATGCGGCGGGCTGGTGCGAAGACAGCATCTCCGGTGAAGATATCGTGGTCGTGAGTCTGGACAGCGCCGGTCACGAACGTTGGGCGTATCAGCTCGTCGGCCCAGCCGGGAAGGACGACGAAGCGCTATCCCTCGCCTTGGGCGCGGGAGGCACAACGTATGCGGCCGGCTATGCGGGTGATACAGGTGGGTACACCGTATTCGTGACCGTCGCTCTGGACGACTCGGGACAGCAGAAGTGGGTCTATCGCCACGACCGTGGCCCGTACAACAGTGAGAAGGCCAGCTGCGTTGCGGCGGGTACAACCGGTGACATCTACGTTTCTGGCTTCACCTGTCCAACCGGGTGGGATGACGATTTCACGGTCGTCAGCCTGTCGGGCAGCGGCGACCTCCGTTGGGCGTACCACTACGACGGTCCGGCGAGTCCCGACGACCGGGCGAACTGGGTGACCGTGGGGAATGATGGCTTCGTGTACGCCACCGGCATGAGCCCGGTGACGGAAGGCGACGGCGTGGTTGCCAGCGTGACGTCGGGTGTGGGGACAAAGGAGAAGACCCCTTGTGTGCCCGTCTTGGCCTGCGCTCTGCGCGGCCACCCCGCCCTATTTGTGGGGCACGTGACCATTGACTACTCGGTACCGCAGTCCTCGCCTGTGACACTCGCGGTGTTCGACGTGACGGGCCGATTGGTGCGGATTCTGGACCGAGGGTGGAAGGCGGCCGGAGGGTACACCGTTCAGTGGGACGGATTGAACGAGAACGGTGAGGCCGTGTGCACTGGCACCTACCTTTGTCGCCTGGCGGCCGGAACCTATCCAGTCCGAACCGCCAAGCTGCTGCACACGAGATAGACAATTGAGAAGAGCTATGGGCAGCTACCTATTTCCGAGCGATGTCAAGGCGCGGCACAGCGGCATTTCAGATTGCTGATTCTAGATTGCAGATTGGCGGCAGGGCTCGGCCTCGGATGGTGAGCTTGGTCG
>CAYOCZ010000017.1:0-1809 GCA_964402475.1 uncultured bacterium
TTATAGCACCGGGCATATCGACGGCACCCAGGTCTATGCCTTTCATGGCAGCTTTCGCTTCCTTTAGCTCCTTTCCGGCGATGCCCACCTGCGCGTTCAGTTCCGCCGCCTCGTCACCCTTGAACAAAATTGACAGTTCGGTCGCCTTGACGACGATGCCGCCCAACACCTTCACAATCGCCTGCACACCAGGGAGCACGGCGTTGAACGCGTTCACCAGACCCACCCCGACCTCTTTGGAGGCTACTAGCATTTTCTCCACGCCGCCCAGCATGATATCTACAAGCTTTTGCACGGCGGGCGTAGCGCGGGAAATCCATTCTTCGAGGCTGCCTTTCCCGATCCCTGCCACGATGGCCTCAATATTCGTCCGAATCTCTTTGGTCGCGATTACGATTGAGTCCCACGCAATCAATGCCCAACGGGCCAGCATGATGTAGGCCTGCTCAGCCCAGACAGCGACACGCTCAATTGAGGAGACTATGTCATCCCAGTTCAACTCAAACCAACTCGCAAGCGCGTAGTACGTGGCCTTCGCCCACAATGCGATATCACCAATCCATGTCACGATCGCTTTCCAGTTAAGAGCCAGCCAGCCGGACAGCGCACGGTAGGCCCGTTCGGCAGCAGTCGCAATGTTGGTTACTACTGACACGATGTAGTCCCAGTTGAGCGTAAACCATCCGCGCAAAGCATCGTACGCGTCCTTGGCCCACTTCGCAACGGCCCCTGACTTAATCATCTTGCGGATTTTGTCAGAGGCCCAGGTGACTCCTTTCTGTAGGTCATCGAGAAGTCGAGTAGCCGTGGGGCCGACGGCCAGGTAAATCTCAATTCCTGTTGCTCGCAAGCCCTGCCACAGCAGGATGAGCTTGTTGCCTATGGTCGCCATCATCCGGGCGAAGGCCCCTTCAGTTGATCCTGCGGCATCTCTGATACCCTTTGTAATGCCACCAAGGGTGAACTGCATTGCCTGCAAAGCGGTGACGAACCGCATAGCTCGCATTTCCGGGAACAGAACCCCAACTTGCATTGGGTCCAGGTTCAAACTGAAAAACTGCTTTGCGGCCTCTGCGATTCCGATGAACGACCGCCTACCGTGCCTCCCCGTTTTCCAGAAGTGTAGGCCGAGGCGTTGCATCTCTGCCGCTGCTTCCTTCGTTGGCTTGGTGACTGACTTGAGAAAAGCAGCGAGCCCAACAAACGCGGTCTCAGGCCGAATGATCTTCGTCGCCGTTGCGAGTGAGCCAAGCACTTCGTCAAGCGACGCGCCGGCCATGGCAGCGGGGCCAGCAACCAGCCCAATGCCCTGCGCCAGGTCCGCAAACGTCAGGCGGCCGTAGCGCACCGTGGCGAACATCTTGTCCATGACATTCATGCTTTCACTGGACTTCATGTTCCACGCGCTTAGGATGCTCAGCAATCCATTGACGCTCGTCCCGGTATCCGTAACGCCAGCAACCGCGCCCTTAGCTGCCACCTCCAGTACATTCATGGCGTCAGCCGCGCCAGTGATACCTGCCGAGAGAATATCGTACAGGCCCACCCCAAGCTCCGAAGGCGTCTGCGGAAGTACGCGGGACATTTGCAGCACGCTATCGGTCATTTCCGCGAATGCCCCCGCGGCCGCGTCAGGGATCAAGGTAAACGCCTCGGCCATGCGCTTCTCAAATCCGATGGCGTCGTACAGAATCTTCCCAAATGCTACGGTCGCGGCCAGGGAGAGAATCTGGAATGCCCTGCGCCCGGCGCGCCATACGGTGTCAAACCCGTACTTCAACGCGCTGAAAGCTGCGCCAGCAATGCCTG
>CAYOCZ010000017.1:1909-19518 GCA_964402475.1 uncultured bacterium
ACATCACTTTGAACGCGACACTTGTAACGCTGGCGACAATATTCCATCCAACTTTAACGATGCCTGACATCACTTTGAACGCGACACTTGTAACGCTGGCGACAATATTCCATCCAACTTTGACGATGCCTGAGATCGTCCGAAACGCCACGTTCGTGACACTGGACACGACGCTCCAACCAGTGCGCACGATGCCAGCTATCCCAGAAATGCCCGTCTTGAAAATGCCGCCGAGTGACGGGAAGAACCCCTGCCACGCACCAGAGATTGACGCGGTCGCGACCTTGAACGGCTTCGTGATGTCCGCCGTGATGGTCTTGAAGTTTGACCGCACGGAGGCCATGACCTTCGTAGCCTGGTCCCTGGCCGTGATCGTAAGTTGCACTTCGTTGTCGGGCATGGTTGCGCCTCGGGGCCTCTGCGTCAGTGCGTCATGGTCCGATCAAGAATCTTCCATCGTTCGGGTTCGTCTGCGTACCATTGGGCGAAGTCGGTCTGAAACCGCTGCTCGTCCTGCACCTGCATGGCCCGCCGTTCGGGCGAGCCGGCCTTGTTGGTTCGCGACCCGCCGCTGCTCGCCTCAAAGTGCCAGACCCGCGCCGCGGGGGCCACGAGTAGCCGCCAGCCCGCCCTGTAGACCCTACACCACGCGTGCGTCTCCTCGCGGTGACCAATGGGCGTAAAATGGGCCGAGAAGCCGCCAGCGGCCTCCAGTGCGTCCTGGCGGTAAACGCCCCCGCCGTGCAGCGTGCAGACATCGTAGGCGTCCGCGTCCGCCGCGTCGGGATACCACCGGCGCTGCGCATCGTCTGCACACCAGATGCCGCAAGGATACCCCGGCACGTCCAGCGTTTTGTCATCCCAGTAGAAGCCGTTCTCGAAATCGAGTTCGCCTTCCACCGGCGGGTCAAGCGAGAACGGCGTCCGCGAGTACTGCCAGTCGGGCGTGCTCGGCGCTACCGCGCCAACGCCTTCAAGTCTCGCGTGCCTCATCAGAATCTCCAGACAGTTGCCCTCCCACAGGATGTCATCCTCCTCTCGGCAGCAAAACGGCGAGCTGCTTATCGTGCGCATCTGCTCGTACGTCTGCGGAATGCCGAGCCCCTCGTCCCGTCCGTACCGCACATCGTGGTCTCTGTCAATCACGTCCAACAGCCGGGCAAAGTGCTCGTGATCCGTACACGGGACCGCGCTGGCGTCCGACACGATCAAGTCCCAATCGCAGAACGTCTGGGCGAACAGGCTCGCGAGCATCGCCGTGGCGTACTCCGGCCGGTCCTTCGTATTCAGGTGAATTGTGACCTCTGCCATTCTTGCGCTCCAATTCGGGTGTCAGGTCTCTCCACTATAAGCCGTAACAGCAACTCTCGTCAAGGGCTACCACCATGCACGTTTCACGATTTGCGCGCAGAGAAAGTGGCCCGCCACGACTCGGCACGTCTCGCCTACCGCGTCAGGGCAGGCATCGTGCAGGACCGCGAGCATGTCTTCGGGGCATGGCAGCCAGCGATGCCTGTCCCACTGCGGGAAGTCCAGGCGGTCAAACGGCGGGTCGATCTGAGTCTCCGCAACATAGGGAATCGTGATAAGCAGTTGGCGGGCCGCTACACGCCAGCACTCGGCGACGGCGAAGTCCCATTGCTCGCGGTCCAGATGTTCAAGCACCTCTGGGCACATGACCGTAGCATAGGAGCTGGTATGAAACGGCAGTGGGTCAGTGCCGATGTCCAGTGTCACCACGCGGTCGTTCGGCCTGATACCAGCCGCAATCACCGCGTGCTCAGGGTTGCCTTCAACGCCGGCATTCCCGTACCCGTCGCAGTGCATGTCGCACGTTTCGGGGTCCAGGTCGCCGCTGGCGCATTCGCTCGCCTGCCAGTACCCGATGCCGATTTCCAGGAACGTCGCGGGCGGGGGCAGCAGCATGTGGCGGAGCCAGAGGTATCGCGCCGCGGCCAGTACCTGGTCGATGCTCTCCGTCAGATGCCATCGCAGGTTCATGTGGACTCCATGGCCGTCTTGACCTGCTGCCAGGGCAACAAATGGGGAAAGCAGTCGGGCCGTACAGAACGGATGTGGTCCATCGCCTCGTCGTACGACATGCCGTGCCACAGTACGAGCCCCGCGGCGACAAACGCGGCCGACCGCGACAGACCAGCACGGCACATCACGTACACGGGCCGCAGTGCTTCCGCCTTGCACAGGCGCAGGAACGCCAGCGGGGTCCGGACCTGCCACTCCGCAAGCGGGCACGCATCAGACATGGGCACGCGGAGGAACGGCATCGGATAGGCATTCGGGCAGATATCCACGTCCGAAGCAACGCAGAGCACGGCCCGTACGCCAGCCTGGGTCAACTCGTCCCAGGCCACAAAGTGCCCGCCCCAGAAGAGATCATCGGCCGCGTGATAGATCACTCGTGAATCTCCCAGCGAAACGAACCCTCCCACGCCAGGGTCACGAAGAACAAGAACCAGTTGGCGTGAATCAGATCAAGGTAGTACTGGCGTTGCGGCAGGTCCGAGAAGCAGGTCGCCCACCCGATCACATTCTCGGCCTTCGCAAGATCATCATCATGGCGCTTCCGGGCAAAATGGAGAACGTTGTCCGCCTGCCAGCAGCGCCATAGGTGTTCCGAGTGTGGGTGGAAGATTTCAAGCCGGCAGTTCGCAACCTCGATGTACCCAGCCTTCGCTACGCGCACAAGCTCTCGGCAGGCAGCATCCGCGTCGGGTACATGGTTGAGTGTTTCGGCGCAGATCACGAAATCAAAATGGTGATCGGGGAAGGGCAGGCCCGCGCACAGGTCGGCCGCGATAAACGAGCGAGCGTCCTGAACCATTGCGCCGCCGCCCCGCTGCTCTATGTCGTGCTCAGCGTCTGGGTACAGATCGACCAGTACATTCGCTCTCGGATGCGGCTCGTGTCCGCTTCCTACGTCGAGCACAAGGGCCTCGTCGGGGATACTGACCTGCATGGCTCCGACGTTCATACTCGACTCCACCAGGGCCGTTTGACGAGCCGCATGTAAATGAACCCGATCTTGTCGCCGACGTACGCCGGCACGTCACCGTCTGGGTCACGATCCTGATGCTCGATGTGCTGGTAGGAATCCCAGGGAATGTCGCCAAGGGCTGCACGCACTACGCCGGGCAACGCCTCAAAGCTGGGCCGGTACTTGTGTTCGTCTACGCCTACCCTGTCGGACCGGATGTCCTTGTGCAGATCGTTCCATACCGGCAGAGAGGCCAGCACCTGCGTCCGACAGACGCGCCACGCCTCTTGCAGCACGAACGGCCAATGCTGTTCCGCTACGTGTTCCAGCACCTCGCCCATGACGACGTTATCCCAGTAGTCGTTCGCGAAAGGCCAAGGCTTTTCCTCGATGTACTGGGCAATGACCTGTCGGCCTTGCAGGTTTGGAATCTTGGCCCACGTCGCTCCAGCGGTTGGCCGGGCGTCTATGCCCGCTATCTCCTGCTCCTCTACGTCTTGGAATACGAAGCCGTTGTCGATCAGTTCGGTGCAGACCCCTACCACCTGCCGAGCGCCAGCCGCGATCACCCCGCGGCAGAAGAAGCCCTCCGCGCAGCCGATGTCCAGCACGCTCATGCCGCGCATGTCAAACGCGCGGAGGATCATGTCCAGCCGGTCTGAGCAGAGGCGCTTGTCTTGGTAGCTGTCCACTACGTCTCCTGCGCCGGATAGCGGCAGGCCAACTTTTCAATGTGCCAGCGCTTGTCAAGTTCAGCCAGGTCTCTGTTCCCCACTGCTTCCACCTCCTTGAACGTCGCCCCCCACCGCCGCACAAAGTCCTCCTCCAGTACGGCCGAATGCCAGAAGCGCCCCTGGGCCTTGGGGTCCCACAGGCTCTCCAGCCCATGTGCCGCGCAGTACTCGCGCGTCGACGCGCACTTGCGGTGAAGCACTACAGGCCAGGGAAGCAGGGTGGACAGGAAGCCGTTGCGGGCAAGCAGCGCGCCATACAGAACCGAGGTGTCCCCCGGCCCGCAGTAAAGCGGCGCTCCCAACGCTTCCCACTGCTCTCGATTGACGGCGTACGCGAACGGGCAGGCGCCGATGCTGCGCATGGGGTACGGCTCGGCTATACCATGCGTGATCGTCGCCCCGCGGTCAAAGGCGAGTTTCGCTAGTTGCGCACGAGTCTCAACTCCCAGGCCGACGCGCCACATATCATCCTCGGTCTCCAGTAGACCGCACGCTACAAGTTCCCATGCTTCGACAAACGTCAGGCCTGCCAACCCGATGGGGACGCCCTGGTTGCTGTCCCAGAAATACTCGATGGATTCTAGCCAGCCCTGTGGCAGAATCAGATCGTCCTTCATCAGCACGGCCATCGGATTATCCACGACCTGAAACGCGCTCGCCGCTTCCCAGTGTCGCCACCGAGCCGCCTCCATATACCGCGCCCCGAACTGCTCAGCAATGTGACGCTGCTCGCACTGCTGCCAATAGTCCTCGACTGCCCCGCGGACCCACAGGTCATGCGGAACAGACGTGCCGAGCGTGAGCGACCGGAGCGTGTGCATCAGCCGTTCGCTACTGCTGCCATACGTGCTGACGATCACGGCCCATCGGTTCATGGCTTCCTCCACACGGCGAGACTGTTCCATGCGGGCAGGCATCGGATATCACTCGTCAATCACGAGTCCTATAAAGCGGTCCTTGGCGAGCAGGGCCTGGGTCCAGTTGAGGTCGCCCAGAAGTCGGGCCAGCATATCGCTCGTGGCGTACCAGCGGTGATCGTCGTTTTCCACATCGCCCATGTGGTAGGGCTCGGTCGGCCCGCCCATTTTCGGCAGGGTGATAATGACCCGCTTGGAGGAGACCCGCAACGCCTCGGTCAAGATGTACTGAGCGTCCGACCAATGGCAGTGCTCTAGCACCTCGCAGAGCCAAACGGTCTCAAACTGTTGATCGCCGAACGGTATGCCGAACTCCGCATCGACGCAGAAGAAGACGTGCTTGTAGTCCCGGTACTGCGTCTGCGCCCGGATGATCCGCCGACGGTCGAAGTCGATGCCCACGCTCGGTACATCGTACTGCCGCAGCATGTACCCGTGCCCGCAGCCAATATCGAGCACAGGCCCGATGCTATGGCGCACGACCCACTCGACACGTTCCTGCTGATCCGCGTCGCTGTAGCTTTCGTCGGTCAGATCGCCTTGCTCAATGGCGTGCAGAGACGGGGCGTCGGTGCCATCGGGCACTCGGCCTCCGTTGAATCGTTCGTTCCGCCAATATAGGCGGTCCTTGATTTCGTCTGGCATCGTAGCACCTCCTCAAGGGTTCGTAGTACAGGCTCGGATTGAGTCGCGGCCAGGCAGTAGCTTACCGCGCCGAGCCGCTTGCATGGCTGCTCCGAGTTGCGGAAGCAAGCAGAGTCGCAATCAATGGACAATGCGCGCGCAAGCGGATAATCCACAACGCGACCGACGCATGTGGTGGAGCCGAGTATCGCCACGAACGGCTTCTCAAGCGCGGCCGCCGCGTGCAGGTAGAACGAGTCGTACCCAATGCCGGCCTCGCAGAGATTGAACAGCGCAAGTGCCTGCTGCGGCGAGCCGACTTGAATGTCCGTATGGCCTGCGCCCGCAACCGTCGCGGCCGACACGCGACTGATCGTCAGCACGAGGTACCCAGCCGCCAGGAGCGCTTCGATCAAGCCCGCTCCGACCTCTGGAGGGCATTCCTTGTACGGCTCTGACGCCTCGGTCTGCACGAACACCCAGGGCAGCCGCGTCATACCCGCGGCGACCTTCGCGTCCTCTGCAAAGTCCACGGCGCGCGGATGGAGACACACCCGCATGGGGGCCATGCCACTGAGACCAAGTGCTTGCAGAAACATCGCGGGCCGGCTCATCCGCACATCGGGAAGATGCTCGCGTTCGTAGTCCCACAGGGCGTTCTCCACATCCGTTACGGGGCCTGTCAGCATCCCTGGCTCAGCGACTACGGCTACGTCGTCATTGCCCCACAGCGTATCCTGCACCGCGATCACACGCGTACACTCCAGACCAACCCGCAGGCCGGCCTCGTGCATCACGTGGAACGCAGGCGTCAGACACAAGGCATCGCCTAGTCCGAGGGATGCGTGCCGGACAATTCGGGTTTTTTGAATTGGTCCTTCCATGTCGTGAACTGGTTCGCATAAAGCCATTCCTCTAGCTTGATGCGGGCCTCAAAGAGATCGTCGCGTGACATTGCGAACGTGCGCCCGACAAACGGGATGCCCTTCTCGGTCCCGCCCAAAAGCCAGAACTTCGCCCAGTCCGTATCCTCAAGTGTGTAGTCGTACCTCTCAGGATCGTTCCACACAGGGCAGCCAGGATAATCCACGAACGTCGAAAGGTTCGTCCTGTCTGGACGGATTCGGAGTAAGCCCTGCTTCGTCTGCTCAATCGTAGACGGCGACTCGCCGGGCAGGCCGATGATGATGTACGCCTTGCTGCGCATCTTCGCGGCCCTGATATTCTCTACCGCCTGCGCGATTTGCTTGACCGTGATGTGCTTGTTGTTGTGGTCCAGAATGGGTTGAGCCATGGCTTCACACCCCAAGGCGACCTCCACGCATCCGGCGGCAGCCATCATGGCGAGCCGGTGCGGCTTCGCGTGTTCCACGCGCATGTGCGTTCGCCATGCAAGACCCAAGCCGCCCGTGGCTTCGCAGACAATCCGGACCTGCTCGTCCGAATATCCAAACTGGTCATCCACGAATCTGATTCCCCGAACAGCGAGAGTCTCCACAACCTGATGGATCTCAGCCGCGATGTTTGGGGCCGAACGAATGCGAAACGTCTTCCCCCACACGCCCTGAGTCGAGCAGAACGAACAGCCCATCACGCAACCGCGGGAAGCCGTCAAGACGGTCCCGGGCACACCACTGCCCACGAGCTGCTCGTCAACGACCGTCTCGTACTCCATCAAGTGGCGGGCCGGGAACGCGATATCGTCGAGGCACGCGATCAGTTCGCGCTTGGGCGTTCGCTTGACCCTATCCCCCTCGCGGTAGCAGATACCCGCGATGCCCGGCCACTCGTCGCCTCGTGCAAACTCCACGATGGTTCGCTCAGACTCGCCCATGAATGCTACATCCCATCCGTCCATCACGCACTGCTCGGGTAGACAGGATGCGTGCGCTCCGCCGATGATCTGCACCGCGGCAGGATTGAGCTTGCGGCAAAGGTGCATCGTGTTACGCGCGGTCACGTACTCGCCCGTGGTCGCGCTGATCCCGTAGCAGTCCGCGTCGGCCGGCAGCTTCTCGTCCCACTTGTCTGGCGGCACGTCCGCCAGGTCACAGATGCTCGCCCCATGCCCCGCCTCCTCCAAGGCCGCAGCTAGGTATCCGATGCCGAGCGGTGACTGGAGCCGAGGATCAAACAGTTCGTCATTCCATACGCGGATCAAGCAGACGTTCACAGCAGGCGCTCCACGGCTTCAATGACCGGTTCGGGACGAAGGTTGACCATGCACTCACCACAAACTCCGGCGCAGCGATACGTGTTGCTCTCGTGGTAGTAGCAGGGCGCATGGCAGGATAGCGTCCCGACGTTGGGCCAGCCCTGAATCACTTCCCCCTCGGGGTAGTACGTCAGGGTGAGCTTCCCGTCCGTCGGCCCAAACATGCCGACAAAGGGCTTCCCCAACGCCCCGGCGATATGCAGCATGGCACTGTCGGGTACCAGAAAGGCATTGCACGCCGCGGCCTGAGTAAGCGTCTCGCCCCAACTTTGCCCGGCGCAGACCGTGACCGCGTGGGCCAGCATCCGCCCACGCTGCCTACCCCAATCAAGGCCAACATCAGCCAGGCGCTTTTGGGTCATGTCGCCGTCGTCGAATGCCACGAATCGACAGCGATCCTGGAGAGCACGAATCGTTGTCACCCAGTGCCCCGTGGGCCACTCCTTTGCCCTGGTCGCCGTGCGCAACTGGATACCCACGACAGGCAAACCGCCCGAGTCCCACGCGAACTCATCATCCGCCAGGTGCGCCAGATTCGGTCGCCTACCCTGCGCTCCGACTAGCCGGCAGAAATTGTCGATCCGGCACTCCGTCGGCCTGCCGTCCGTCTCCAACTCGTGGACACCGCACGGGCAGAACAGGTGGTAGTACACGAGGTGCTTGATTGGCCCGCGCAGCTCGCACGCCTCACAGTAGAGCAACGACTGCTCAGGTTCGCGGTAGTTGTAGAACTCGTCGCCCAAGTCCGCGAGCAGGTCACGGTACTGCTCGGGGAAATGCAGAATCATCCTGTAGTCCGGATACCGCTCACGCAACGCCTGGATTGCGGGCCGCGCGCAAATCAGGTCTCCGGCCCCGCCTCGGTATCGCTCGACGACGGTAACGCCCTGATCGCCGAGAGCAAGGTCGCTGATGTGCCGGGGCCGGGGCTCTGCGTCTGCCCCTCCGGGCCAGCCAAGGCGTCGAACAAGGGGCATGAGTGCTCCTCTTTCTCACTGCGGTTTGTCAGTCCGTGCAACAGCACCGTGTCACGAACCAGGTTGATGACCGTCCAATGCTCCTCCGCGACCGGCTGTCCGTGCGCCGCGCGCCAGTAGAGATCATACGCCTCTGGCGCGTGGCCTCTGCCATCGAGATACGCCTCGACGGCATTGGTCAGTCGCGTGACAAAAAACCCAGGCCGCTGAAGATGCGGTTGTACGCGCGCGTGCTGAGCGAGAACACGACCGCCTTGCGCCGAGCCTCCGTCTCTATCGCGGTCGGTACAGGAAGGGGCTCGCCTGCCTCGCAGACCACGGCCAACGTCTCGCCCTCAGCAAGAGCCCCCTCAGCCGCGACCCATGGATCGTATACCTCCTCACCGTCCCGAACGACCACCACGAGTCGCTCCCCCGCGGTCAGGGTCCACGATGCGATGCCGCGCGTGAGCACGTTGACGGCCGCGGTGCTGGACGGACCGCTGTCGCCTTCGCCTTGCAGGGCGAGCATGTCGCGGAACGGGACGGCGCGCAAGTGCACGCGCGGGGCCTCCGCATTGTCTGGGCTGCCGAGCACAACGGTCGCGGTCTCAAACCCCTCCTCGATGTACCAATCCGGTGTGTCTTCGTACCGGTCGGCTTCACCGACCGCGCGCTTCTGACCACCTGGTCTCTGTTGTTTCTGCGCCATCGTTCACATCCTCACCAAATGAAAAGGGACCGCGCGGCAGCGAACGCGCGTTAACGCGTCCGGCAGAGGCCATCTGTCGGCTGCCACTGCGGTCCCAAATCCATGTTTGTTGGCCTCTGCCTCTACTGCCGGACTATCCTATGCCGCGCCTACCGTGTACGTGATCGCGTACTCAAGGGTAGAGTCGTACTCTGCCTCGAAGTTCAGGGTGAGCATCTGCGTGGCGCTCGGAGCACCTTCCCGCGGGGCTTCCGAGTAGACGATCTTGGGCAATGTGATCTGCACGTCTACCGCGGCGCTCAGGAAGTTCAAGTCCAGACTGCTGGTCGTGAAGTTGCGTAGCTTCGCCGCCTCCGTGTCGTTCTCGTATAGGAGGTTGATGGAGCCCGTAATGACCTGGCGATTCGCGCCGGCGTAGATGATCGTGTTGTCGCTACCGGCCGGTCCAATGGTCAGGTTGTTCGCGACCTGAAGGGAGAACGCGGTGATCGTGCCGACCGCGCTGCCATCGGGCAGCTCCAAGCTATCGCCGTCCTGGAAGATGATGAAGTCCTCGTCCACGTAGCCCGTGGAAACAACGCCTGTTACGCTCGGCACGTCGAACGTCGAGATGATGCTTTCGGCCTTGCCGACGAGCGCCAGGGTTGCCGCAAGCTCGCCGCTGTCCGCTGAGCCCGCAAGCGTAAACGTGTTGACGCGCAAGCCCGTATGGCGGAACGCGGTGACGCCGTCCCGGAACTCGGCGGAGTAGGACTCGGCCTCGTATGTCGCGCCACGTTTGATTCCCCAGTCCAGCAACTGCTCAACGTACCCCAGTTGCAACAGGCACTTGAGTTCGCCGCTGACATCCTTGGTCACGAGCCCGAACGGCCCGCGCCTGTATCCGAAGATGCCAGTCTCCGGATCGTACACGACGTTCTTGCCTTTGACCGTGTACCCATCGCCGAGCACCGGGATGTACAGATACCCGCTGCCGGCCCAAGTACCCCAGTCCGTTTCCTTGTCGAGACGCAGATGTTTCAGTGCACCGGATATTGCTACCATGACCTAGCTCCTGTCCGTCATGCGATCTGACGGGTCCAAGTGAAGTCCAATTCCACGCGGAAACAGAGGATGCCGAAGAAGTCCACCGGCGTCTGTTTTCCGCCCTTGAGGAAGTTCGCCCGGTGCACCAAGCCTCCGAGCGTATGGTCTGCCCGGACGCCAGTCCGGACCTTGTCTCGTATTGCTTCGATCAACTGCCGCTGAGTCTTCTCAGACGTGTCCCCGGAGCGGCTGTACATGCCGGTGATTGTGATCCCCTCGTCCGCGAACGTCTGGACATTCGTCTTCCAATCCTCTGAGAACGGGCCGTGCCCGATGAACCAGACGCAAACTACGTCGCCCTTCGTGGCATCCTTCCCGAACTTCTCAAAGGCCTCCTTGATCGTTTCGGCGCGCGGCTCGGTCGTGTGGACCTGCCCGATGTCGGTCACGGCCTCCACCTGAGTCGCGAGCCAGGTCACCACGTCTTCGTACGCCATCAGCCACCCCCGTTCGCGCGCCGTACGATGCGCGTGACCGCGGCGCTGAACCGACCGTGAATGTAGGCCTGGGCTGACTCAAACGCCTTGCGGAAGATGTGGTGTCCCTGAACACCACGCTTCTTGATCTGGCGGCCGACGATGAACGCGAAGCGCTTTGGCCCCATCTTGCGAATGAACGCGTGGCGCTTGGCCTTATGTTCTGCCCATTCCTCCAGAGCCGCGGGAGGGGGCCACGAACCCGGCTTGACGCCCTCTTCAAACGCTTGGGCATAGGGAACCTGCGAAAACACGCGGCCGACCATATCGCCTCTCGCGACATTCAGGTCTACGGCCCACGACACCGAGGCACGCATACGGCCCGAGGTTGCGGGCATGGCGATCTTGATAGTGCGGACCAGAGTCAGGCAGCACTCGTGCAGGGCACGCCCAACCTCCGTCTGCACCAGTCGCGGGAACCGCAGGGCGAGCGTGCCAAGCTCGCTCAAGTCCGCATCCACTCGGAGGTCAATCATCGGTTCCGCCGTTCGTGGAACAGGAAGTCACGGCCCGTGCCACTGGAGATCGCGCGGGCGTCGAGGTTGAGGGTCATGCAGGCGGGACGGCCCATTTCAGGATCGGTCAGATGCTCCCGATAGGCCGCCTGGTATGCCTTCGCAAGGTCCGCCCACTCCTTCGCGAGCGACCGGAAGTTGATCGAGTCCGCGCTGATGCTGCTGTCCAACTTCTCGCTGTAGCGCGCGCTCATAGCTCGGCACGCACCCGCGCAGGCCAGATTGCAGACCGCGTCGAAGTCGATGTCCGGAATACTGCCCGTGCTCGCGTCGACCGTGTGAACGCCCGTGTAGGTCATGCGCACGGTCTCGCTCGCACCGGGCGTCCGGTCAAGCAGGCGCAAGACAAGCGTGCCAGTAGCGGAACGGTATACCGTCCACTCGCGATCATCCACGATAGACGGCTGCTGGTCGCCGATATCGTTCTCTACCGTGACGACGCGCGAGAAGCCCTCGATGAACGTGGAGGGCATCGCGTAGTCATACGTGTCCGCGCCCGTCCAATCCTTGACCAGCGTGCGCGGTTTGCTGCGGCTGTAGCCCGCTATGGCCTCGTCAATGAACTTGTCGTACCGGTCAGGGCTGGTACTGCCGAGCTGTTCCGCATCGTCCGAAACGCACTTGACGACCTTTGCTTCGTAGTCTGCGAGCAGTTTGCTCATGACACGCCAAAGTGGTAGGATGGTGAGTGCTCAATCACGTACGACAAAAGGCCAAATCGAAGGTCGCAACCGGCTTGGTGTCCGGAAACGGCACCAAAGACAACGTTGTACGTGTCTTGAGCAGCCGTAGTGCGGCCTTTTTTGTTGGACCTCATCATGCTAATCGAGCACCGAACTGGCACATGCCAGCAATGTGGGAAGCAGACCATCGGGAGGTGCAAGTACCGAGCACCGAAGTTCTGCTCACGCTCATGTCAGGACGCCTATCACAGGAAGCGCGGATCGTTCGACGACATGATTGCAGCACAACGGGACCGCGTAGCTTTTGCCTGTCCCGTCTGCGGCAGGCGAGTTGAAAGGAAACGCGGCAATTACCTCAAGACCAAGACTCACTGCTGTTCGCGTTCGTGTAGCGCAAAGCTTCGGACCGGCAAACGGAATCCAAACTACCGCCACGGGAAAGTCATTCGCGCTACGAAAACGTGCCAGCAGTGCGGGGTCATGTTTGAGGGTCTATCCAAGCACAAGTTCTGCTCTCTCAAGTGTGCCTTTCACTCGTTTCGCAAGGCCAAATGGGTCAACTTGACTTGTACCAAATGCGGAAGGCACTATGAGGCCAGACGAGCGAACCGTATCTATCGCAGGCACTTCTACTGTCCCGAATGCTACGAAGCATGGAAAGCCAACATGCCTGGGCGAGACCCAGACCACTGTCACGAAGTTTGGGCAATCGCCGTCAAAAAGAGAGACAACTTCACATGCCAGCTATGCGGCTATCACAGCCAGGAAGGCTTCAACCTTCACGCTCATCACATTGTGCCGTTCAAAGACGACAAGCGGTTGGCGACTCGACTCAGCAATGGTATCACGCTTTGCGTCACATGTCACCAGCTTGAGACAATCGCCAACCGATTGGCGTAAGTCCTTTAGGTGACAAGGCCTGCGTAGCACGGCCTATAGTCGAGGCAAACTGCTCCCCAGGCGAGGCGCACGCGGTACCGGATCGTGTCGGCGGTGAACACCTGCCCGACGGTGACCTGGTCCTGCGTCTCGACCACGGGGGCACTCTGCCCGCCGACGAACGCGACTTCGATGCCGTCCCAGACGTTCGGGTCGGCGAGGAGGTACCAGTTGTTCGCGTCGCTTCGCAGGTAGTGCGAGACGATCACGTTCTCCGGCTTGATGTACCTCGCCACCGTGTTGACGCCGACCGTCGCACTGGACGTGCTGGGGTAGCCGGCCGAGCCCACGGCCTGGAGAGCGGTGTCCTCTAGCTCGATAGGCACGATGAGGAACTTGGGCCGAATGCCCAACGCCTCGCCGGAGGTCGTGTCGGTCTGATTCGCCATCGCCTGGATGGCGGTGACCAGTGCGGCATACGACAGCGCCGTGCTCACGGTGTTGGAACCGTGGTTCGTCGCGTCGTAAATCTGGTACGTGTCGCTCATGGTGTACGCGTTGATCGTGCTCGCCGAGTAGCCCAGGAGCTGATCGAACACGTGTTGGTTGAGCGTCCGGTTCGCGCTGCGGCCGAGGCTCTTGACCTTCCGCTGGATCGCGCCAAGGTCATCCGCGAGAATGGCTTCCCATGTCACGCTCATGATCCCGCCGCGCTTGGCCGGCGCGTAGGTCTCTTCCTCGTCCGACGGGTCGGTCAGAGCCGGGTAGTCCGAGCCTTCGGAGACCGTACTCAGGTCGCCGTAGTCGTATACCCTGATCCGACGCTGAGTCCGGAAATCCTTCAGGGGCGAGCCGGTGCGGGCAATCGAAGCCCACTGGAAGCCGGGCAGCGCCCATTCTTTCTGGAGCAGCCGCGTGACCGAGTCACCGAAGACCTTGTCCCACTGGCTCGTGGTGACGGTCTCACGCAGGGAGCCGCCGAGCGCTTCGCGGAACTGGCTGACGCGAGCGAGGCCGGGGGCCTGGCCCCAGTCGGCGGGACCCATGAACAGTTCGTAGCCTTCGCGCAGGCCCATGGGCTTGATGCCCTTGTAGGCCTCCTCGGTCGCGAGGCTGGGGTCCATGGCGACATCGAACATCTTCTGAATCTTGTCCGCGGGCGCGTCGCCCATCTCCACGCGGCCGGCCTGACCCAGGACTACGGGGGTCGCCTTGCTTTCGCTCATCGTCCCCTGCAGGGTCTCGTACCGGGCAACGATCTTGCGAGCATCGTCCGCGGTCAGGTCTTCGCCGCGTTCCTTGATCTCCTCGCGCAGAGCGTCGAGCACCTGGTCACGGCACTTGGAGCCCGTGACCATGGCGTCGATCTGCTGCCGGACGGATTCCTTGCGGGTTACCTCGGTCTCGGCGCGAGCGGTCTCCAGTTGCTCCTGGAGAGCCTTGATACTCGCGAGCGCGGCCTGGGCCTCACGCATCGCAGCCTCAGCCGCGCCGGTGTCCGTCGGAGCGGGAGCGGGCTTCGCTTCCGCGACGGGTGCGGGCTTCGGCTTCGGTTTCTCCTCGACCTTGGGCTTCGTCTCCTCGACGGCGAACGGGTTCTCCGCGGATAGCGTCGCCATGAGCGCCGTGAGCAGCGCGACCGCTTCGTCGGTCTTGCCCGCCTTCATCAGGCCAAGGCACTTGTTGATCTCCGCGAGTCCGGCTGCAGCCTCGGTCAGAGCCACCTTTTCGGTCAAGTCGTCCATCGTGCCCTTGGCCCGTTCGCGCACGGCCTCCAGCACCTGGACGGCGAGATCGCGGGCGTCGTCGCCGGCCTGGTCGCCGAACTCAAATCCTTCGGTCCACTGCTCGCCCATGTCGGCGAGCGCCTTCAAAATGGGGTCCATAGCTGTTTCCTCTGTTGGGCCTCTGCCGTTGTCCACTGACGCGACGAGCGCCAATAGCCCGCCGCCTGCCGCAGCCGCGGACACCAGGTCCACGCTGTTCACCTGTTTGATCGAGACAACCTTCTCTGCGGACCGGCCCTCTACAGTACCGGGTTCCGAGTCGCCGCGAGCGTCGATGGAGAGGCCTAGAATCTCTCGCCCGTGCTCCCAGGCGTCCCGGAGGAGTTGGCGCAGCCATGTCGCGCTTTCGGCGACACGCAGGCGCGCCACAAGGCCGTTGCCTTGGCTTCCGTCCCGGCGCTTGAAAGGTTCATACCGCACATTCGTGAACCAGCCGACCGTGTTCTGAATCAAACCGCCAGGCGGCTGTTGAACCCGTAGGTCGACCGGGAGGTGATTGTACTGCCGTCGCCACTCGTCCCCGAACTTGTAGGTACAGGCCTGAGTCCCCTCAAAGAGCGCCACGGCCTTCTTGAGCGCCTCCTCCGTGTAGTAACGCTGCCCGAACTGGCCTTTATTGAGCGACCAGCCCTGCTCGATAAGCACCACGTCCCACTCTGCGCCCGCCTTGCGGGAGGCCAGGATGGTGTTCGTGAAGCGTTCTTGGAGGAGCTGACTCATAGGTGATTCAACAAAAAACGCCGCACGGCCCAACGCAGAATCCGCCGATACTGCGAGAACCGTGCGGCGCGAGTTGTTCGCTACCACGCTTTGATTGTAGACACGATCACGGGGAAATGTCAAGCCCCTTCCGCGCGGTCCTCGTCAGGAAGCACGTACGGAGCCAGGCTCTCGACTCGCTCAATATGGACTATCCGGCCATTCTCAAAACGCACCACGAACCGTCCGTAGAAGCCGGCGTCCGCGGCCTGTAAGAGCCGTTGGCGGAGCTGCTCGATGCGCTGAATCGCTGTCCCGTGAGCCTCTGACACAGTGCTACTCCAGATCGAGGGCTTTTCGGTGGGCCGCCAGGTGGGCCTTGACCGCGGGGCTCGCCTCCGTGCCCGACCGTGCGCCCTGAGCGGCCGCCCAGGCCGCGTTGAGGCCGCCACGGTGGAGATACATGGTCCCCGTGTCCAGGCGGCCGTCGTCGGTCGTATCTGAGCCGCCTTCAATATGGTGATGGGGATATTTCCAAGTCGAGCTCTTGTCCGGCTCGCCCATATCGGCGAACGCGAGCCGCGGGAGCTTGCCCTTGTCCACCTCGTTCCATCCTGGCTCCTCGTCCGCCAGCGTGCTGTTGTGGAGCAGGGCCTCGGTCAGATGGAGGCGGGCGGCTTCGATAGATCGCGTCCAATGCGTCAGGCCCAGGCGACGGGCTTCGTCAACGGTCCCCTCCGGGGGCGCGCCTTCGGAGAGCACAGCCGTGCAGACGCGGACGAACTTGGCGGATTCGCTGAGCGTAGCCCAGCCGGAGCCGAGCCCCGACTCCTGAAAGCGCTGCCGCACACGGCCCAGCCACGCTCCGGCCGTCTCCTGCGTTTCCGTCTCTGCCGTGCCGACTCCTGCCGCTTTCAGCGCGGCGACGATCTTGCCCGCCAGCGAGGCCCACCACGCATCATACCCGTCGTCGCCAGGCTGCACTCGTGTCGCCGCAACGATTCTGGGCCGGCCTTCGCCTCCGATGTCCGAGGCCGAATGAACGCCCGGCGCGCACAGCAAGGCCTCTGCCACGGCCGCGGCCTTGTCGTCGTCTTCCGCGTTCGCCATGCGGAAGATCACGAAGCAAAAGTAGGGCTCGCCATGTCCTTCACAAGACGAGCGGGTCTCGATTTCAGGGATATCCGCGATGGCGTCAAGCGCTGGGGTCGGGATATTCTTGTCCACGCCCACGCCCCGCCACATCTTCTCCTCCGCGCCCGCGCGTCGGCCCATGATCTGTTCGTCGGGTTCATGTCCGGTGACCGCCATGTAAGCGAATGTCGGCGCGTTGACCCACTGCGCCTGCTCGGAGAGCTTGACCGCCCCGTCCGCGTCGCCGAGCAGCTTCTCCAGCAGGCCGTCGGCATCGGCCCAGGGCGCGTTGACGAGCACGCTGGCGGCGAGCCTCTTGGCTCCGGGCTTCCACTGCGCGGAAATCGAGATGGGGTAGTTCGCGATGAGTAGCTCGGTATCCATGAAATCCGCCCCGCGCTGTAAGCTTCGCCGCATTTCGACCTGTCTGATATTCCATCCCTCGAATAGCTTCCGGTGCTCCGGCGTGTCGTTGATAGAGACGAGAACCTTCCCTTTCAGCTTGCGTGCGGTTTCGGCGAAGGCTTTGATGTCGAAGTCGAGACCCTTCCGCTCTCCGCCCTTGGGCCATTCGCCGGGGTACGGAGGGTCAAGATACCAGAACGTATCGCTAGCATCGTACTTCGCGGCGTTCTCGGCGAAGGTGCCTTTGACGACTTTGACCTTTGCAAGGCGCTCTCGCAACGCAGGAAACCGATCAACCCTATGCGAAATATCGTCACCTTCGCTACCCGTCGAAATAGTGTCATTCACATCGCCAGAGCGATAGGTCATCCATCGGATGCACAGGGCGTCGTGAACGCTGCACCGTCCTGCTTTGATACCGTCTTTGGCTCGCTGAAGATTTTCCCTGGTGACTCGCCAGTCTAGCTCCTTGAGCGTTGCAATGTCCTTGTCACTTGCAGCCTGAATCCATTTCAGCGGTACCGTGACCGTCTCGTCTGTGTCAACCAGGATTTCCAGGTCGCTTGGCTCCTTGGCCCAGAAGAACGCAGCCCCACCGGCGAATGCCTCGACGTACGTCTTGTGCTCGGGAATCAATTCACAAAGGAGCTTGGCGATTCGCGTCTTGCCCGCCATGCTCCCAAATGCCCCCCTGATGCTTTCCTCCAACTCGTCGGCCTCGTCAAGTACCGTCTCCTGCTGTCCGACCGGGAACCCGGTAATCAAAGAGATGCCGTCTGCAATCTCCACCGT
>CAYOCZ010000018.1:0-19463 GCA_964402475.1 uncultured bacterium
GCCGGGCCCCCGGGTTTGACAAGAGCCACGTAGAGCGCTATCGGCACGGCGGCCCCGACAACAGCGCCCGTGCGCTGTACTGCCACCTGTCCTTCCGTGCAATCCCACTTCGGTGCTCTCCAGTTTCCGATGACGCTGCCCGTTGCCATACCGGCCAGGGTCCAGAAAGACATCGAGATGTTGTAGCGACCATCAGTCTGAGTCCAGTCGAGGCACGCCGCACCGAGCAGCGCGCCGTCCATGAGTCCCAAGTCCGTGTATGCGGTGACCAGGGTTGCTCGTCCCAGGCTGAGCTTGTCTGCCAGGGTGTAGCCAGCAACCTGCCCGCCGATGCTCGTGCCCATCATGATTGCCGAATACGCCCGGTACTCACTGATGTGGACCATATGGCCGATAAGATAGCCGGCCAGAACACCTCGGTAGCCATTGGCCACAGAGAGGTGCGCCTGGGCATTGGTCATCTTCATGTTGCGCATGGCAGACAAGGGTGCGAAATAGGCGGCCGAAGAGACGACCATGGACAGCGCTGCCTGCCAGCGGAAATCTGCATTGGGGATGATAAGCGCAGTCGTCGCTGGGCCGTACCAGCCAAGGGCCAGAGGAATCTGCTGCAAGAGGAAGCTGCCCCGGCCTTCCTGGTTCAGTCTCACCGGCTGGGGCCGCGCCAGGTATGCATCCACCAGCTGCCTGACATGGGCGAGCTTATCCTCGGAAATACTCGTTCGTTCCCTGCTCTTGTCCGTGTGGTAGACCTCCAGCACCGGCCCATCGGTCGTTCGCCACATCTCGAGATGGTCGAATCCCGAGAGCTCGGGCAAAGCCGCGGCCCTGGCATTCGCCTCAGCGGTGAGCCGGTACAGCTCGTCCCTTGAATCGAAGCTTAGCGGCTGCTCGACGACCTGCCCGAACGCAAGCACCAGGCAGACGCTCAGACCGGCCCAGACCGCCTTCATTCTGATCACAACTCTAGGCACTAGGATTGACTTGTCAAGCCGGGTGCGTTGTGGTGCTTGACAGGAGCAGAGTTCGGCTTAGGCTTGGGGTATCATGGCGAAGAAGCTGACGGTCATCGGGTTCGCGCTTGCCCTGCTGCTGGCGTGCGACGGGCATGCGCCCGCGGACTATTTCCCGCTGAAGGCCGGGCAGCAGCGGGCGATGAAGGTGTACACTCGAATGATCGAAGGCACGGATACGACCGAGACGACCCAGGTGAAGGTGGTCGAGATTGTCCATGGACTGAAGGACGTACCCGGAATGGGCAAGTGTTGGGTCGTGGAGTCGCCGCGCGACACAGGCCAATCGTCCTATTCATTCTTCCTCAAGAACGACGACGGCATCATCCAGCTCGTGCAGACCAGCACGGGAAAGCCGCCAGTCGAAATTCTGTACCTGGCGCTGCCGTTGGTCAAGGGACTGAAGTGGTATGACACCAAGGCACAAGGCGAGGTCATGGAAGTCACTGCGCAGGAAACGGTGAAGGTACGGGCCGGCACCTACCCCGACTGCTACGTGGTAGCCGTGAAGAGCACCCGCGCGGGCTGGAGCATGACGCAGTGGCTCGCCCCAAACGTCGGCGCGGTCAAGTGGGAAAACCGTGCGGCTTGGACCAACAAGAGCGGCAAGAGGTGCGCGGTGCTGAAGCTGGCCGAACTGGTGGCGTTCAAGGTTCGGCGAGACTCCGGCAAGTAGCCCCGCGGTTTCATGCCGTGGCGGGGCCCTCGCGTAAGGCTCGACTTGACCCAATCCGCCCCGCGTTCGCGGTAGTCCTATGCGCCCTGGTCGGGGCGCTCGTCTACATTCCCACTCTCAGCTATCAACTGGTTTGGGATGACGTAGGCATCATCGTGCAGAACCAGTCGTCCCCGTTTCAGGCGTTCGCTCATTCGTTCTGGTACGGCGGCGGGGCCGGAGTGCTGGGAGAGGACCCGTACTATCGGCCGCTGACTAACTTCAGCTTGGGCGTCGATGAACTGATAGCCGGGCACCGAGCGTGGTACTTCCACGCGGTGAACGCGCTGCTGCATGCGGCCGTGGTGGCGCTGGCCTGCATGGTGGTCTGGCAGTTGTTCAGTTCGTTTTGGTTGGTGTTGTTGGGCGGTATGGTGTGCGCGGTGCATCCATTTGCCGCGGACAGCGTCGCATACGTCAGCGGCCGCGCCGACCTGCTGGCAGGCGCAGGGTTGCTGATCGCGCTCCTCGGTCTGCTGCGATTGCGGAAGCGGCATGACTGGCCGGCCATCACGATGATTTGGGCCGGCTTCGCTGTCGGGGTGCTTTCCAAGGAGATCGGCGTGATGCTCGCTCTGGTGGCCGGAGTCTGGATGGCAGCGCCTGGGCTGAAGCGAGTACGTCGCACGGACTGGATTGCGTTGGTCGGCGTGCTCGTCCTGCTTGCCGCGTATCTTGCCGCCCGCTACGCGGTGCTGGGAAGTGTGGTCGGGATGTCGGTCGGGGGCAACATCGGGGCGTGGTTGATGCTATCGCTGAGCAACTTCGGACGACTGCTTTTGGTATCGGCCCTGCCTTGGGTACAAGGCGTGTTCGTGTGGACCGTGGCCGGGTCAGGCCAGAACACATGGTTTGTCGTCGCGAGCGTGCTGTATCTGGCACTGCCGCTGGCGTTTCGACGGACGCGCCGGTCACGCGAAGCCGGTCTTGCCTGGCTGTGGGGAGTGGCGATGCTCCTGCCTTTTGCGGGCCTTGCCGGGTTCGGTCCGGTCGGCAGGCTCTTGTACGTGCCGGGTATAGGGTTCGTGCTGCTCGTGCTATACGCCGGCCGCGAGATGATTCGGGGCAAGCAGGGAGGTCGGGCCGGGGTCATCTTGGCGCTCGGATACTGCGTTCTGCTGGCGCTCGTGGCCCTGCCACGGCGGATGACGGTGTGGAAGGACGGCTACAGGTTATTCCGGCAGATGACAACCGAAGCGCCGAAGTACCCGGCTTCCCACTTCAACTATGCCCTTGAGCTGCGCAGGCGCGGGGACCTGGACGGTGCAGTCACCGAGTACCGGAAGGCGATTGCGCTGGACCCGGGGATGGCCCTCGCTTACTCCAACCTCGGCGCCCTGCTGCAATCAAGAGGCGAACTGGCAGAGGCCGAGTCCCTGTACCTGAAGACAATAGAACTCCGGCCAAGCTACGCACTCGCATGGAATAACCTCGCCGTTGTTCACTACAAGCGGGGAGACAGCGCGGGCGCGGTACGTGCCTTCCGTCGGGCAATCGAGCTGAAGCCGGACGATGCGGGCGCGATATACAATCTGGGCCGGGTTTATCAACAGGCCGGGATCGCAGACTCGGCCGCGTTGATGTTCGAACGAGCGTATCGGCTCGAGCCCGGCAACCCTCGGGTCAGGGCTTCCTTTGAGCAGACGCAGGCTCAGCACCCGTGAGCGGAGCCGGGCGGCTTTGCCACGGAACTACGCAGCTTGCCATGGGGGCTGCGGTTAAGTCCCGGTAGCCGGAGTCGATAGCCGTTCAGGATCGCAATTCAAGTGTTGACAAGTAACGCTATTTGGCTATATTGTCCAGCTTTCGCCAGGATGGCGACCGGGCCAAGCTAGAGGCCCCTTTTAAAACCGGCTGAAGCGGAAAGGTAGACGAGCTAGACTCGACGGCTTTGTTTTGTAACGTGAGAATGATATGAGTTTGATAAGAAGCGCAAAGAAGATACGCATCAAGCTGAAGGCGTACGACCACCGAATCCTTGACCAGAGCGCCAAGGATATCGTCGACGTCGCGAAGCGGACCGGGGCCCAGGTCTCCGGGCCGGTGCCGCTGCCGACCAAGCGCACGCTCTTCACGGTGCTCCGTTCGCCTCACGTTGACAAGAAGTCGCGCGAGCAGTTCGAGTTGCGGGTGCACAAGCGTCTGATCGAGATATCCAACGCGACGGCTGAGATGGTCGACGCCCTCATGAAGCTGGAAGTGCCCGCGGGGGTCGAAGTGGAGATCAAGTCGGCATGATCGCACTCATCGGTCAGAAGGGCAACATGGCGCAGCTCTACGATGAGCGCGGCGTGGTTGTGCCCGCGACCGAGGTAAGGGTCGACGAATGCGTCGTCGTCGGCTTGCGCACGCAGGAGCGGCACGGGTACGAGGCGTTGCAGATCGGCTCTGGCGCGGTATCGAAGCGGAAGTCCTCAAAGCCCCTGCTGGGTTTCTACAAAAAGGCGGGAGTGCCGCCGGCCCGGTCCCTGCAGGAAATCAAGGTTGATAAGATTGCCGACTACAAGGTCGGCCAGAAGCTGGGTGTGGGCGTGTTTGCTTTGGGCGACACGGTGCACGTGACCGGCATCACCAAGGGCCGGGGGTTCACCGGTGGAATGAAGCGCTGGGGCTGGCACGGCGGCCCAAGCTCGCATGGCTCAATGACGCACCGGAGAGTGGGCTCCACTGGCTCGGGTACGTCTCCGGGCCACATTTTGAAGGGACGGACGCAAGCGGGCCACTATGGCGTCGAGCAGGTTACTATCCGGAATCTGTCAATTGTCAAGCTCGAGCCGGAGCGAGGCGTTCTCTACGTGGGTGGTGCGATACCCGGTTACCGAGGCAGTCTGGTTCTGATACGGAAGAAGTCGTAGCCCGTGGATTTGCTGACCATTACCGGCGGGGTCAAGGGACAGGTTGACTTGCCGGCCACGCTGTTCGACCAGAAAGGCAAGAAGGGCTTGGTCTGGGAGTCGGTGAAGTGCTACCTGGCAAACCAGCGCCAGGGCAACGCTTCCACCAAGACCCGGGCCGAAGTTTCCGGCACGGGCAGGAAGCCGCACCGCCAGAAACATACCGGCCATTCGCGCCACGGGTCGCGTCGTTCTCCCCTTTTCGTGGGAGGCGGCATTGCCTGGGGTGCAAGGCCTCGCGATTACTCCTACGAGCTGCCGAAGAAGCTGCGGCGCCAGGCGCTGGCACTGGCACTGACCGCCAGGAAGGGCGAGGAGGCGGTGACGGTGGTCGAGGATTTCGAACTTCCTGAACCCAAGACCAGGGAAATGGTCAAGGTGCTCAAGGGTCTGAACCTCGACGGCAAGGTGCTGCTGCTGACGGGAGGCGCTTCCGAGAACCTGAAACGGGCCAGCCGCAACCTGCCGGAACTGACCGTGATGGCCGCACAGCAGGTAAGCACGTATGACGTCGTTTCCCATCAGCGCATTGTACTGACCGAGTCGGGCCTGAAGCGGCTCGCGGTGAGGGTCTCATGACTGAGCCCAGCCGAGTGATACTCAGCCACGTGGTTACCGAGAAGGCCGAGCGGCTCAAGGTCGAGCAGTCCCGGTACACATTCAAGGTGGCGAGGACGGCCAACAAGATTGAAGTGCGTGATGCGGTCGAGCGTTTGTTCAAGGTCCGCGTGCGCGCGGTGCGGGTAATGAACTACCTGGGCAAGAAGCGGCGTATGGGTCGTTTCTCGGGCCGCCGTCCGGACTGGAAAAAGGCGGTCGTCACCCTGAAACAGGGCGAGCGGATTGAGAACCTGGAGCGATAGGTGGGTATAAAGACCTACCGCCCGACTACCCCGGCCCGGCGCTACTACCAAGTGGCTAGGTTTGATGACATCACCCGCGACAAGCCGCACGAGTCGTTGCTCCGGCCAATGCCTAAGAGCGGCGGCAGGAACAACACAGGTCGGAAGACGAACAAGTGGATTGGCGGCGGGGCAAAACAGCAGTACCGGGTGATTGACTTCCTGCGTGACAAGACCGGCGTTGCCGGCAAGGTCGTCTCGGTCGAGTACGACCCGAACCGAACGCCCCGGATTGCGCTGGTCTGCTACGCCGACGGCGAATACCGCTACATTCTCTGCCCGCAGGGCTTGAAGGTCGGCGACACTGTGAGTTCGGGAAGCGGCCTCCCGATCCGCGACGGCAATGCGATGTCGCTCTCGGACGTGCCGGTCGGCGTCGAGATCCACAATCTGCAGCTCTATCCCAAGAGCCGTTCATTTCTCGTCCGGGCAGCCGGAACCGCAGCCCAACTGCTTAACAAGGAAGAGGACATGGCGGTGATCAAGCTACCGTCTGGTGAGATCCGGCGGTTCCATCTTGCCTGCATGGCGACCCTGGGGCGCCTGTCCAACCCCGAGCACAAGGACATTTCCATCGGCAAGGCTGGTCGTTCCCGGCACCTCGGTATCAGACCGGTTTCGCGGGCCGTCGCCATGAATCCGGTTGACCATCCAATGGGTGGAGGCGAGGCCAAGAGCTCGGGCGGCCGACATCCCTGCTCTGAACGCGGGATTCCGGCCAAGGGCTACAAGACCCGCAACCGGAAGAAGAAGTCGAGCCGGATGATCGTCCAGAGGAGAAAGAAGTAATGGGGCGTTCAATCAAGAAGGGCCCATACATCGACCAGAAGCTATTCCTCCGCGTGCGCCAGCAGGTCGAAGCGGGCGAAAAGCGGACGGTCAAAACCTATGCGCGCCGCAGCGTGATACCGCCGGAGTTCGTCGGCCACACGATCGCGGTTCACAACGGCCGACAGTTCCTGCCGGTCTACGTGACCGAACGGATGGTCGGACACCGGCTGGGCGAGTTCTCGCCGACGCGGACGTTCCGGCAGCACTCGGGCGTACGCAAGGAAAAGGCCGAAGTGAAGAAGAAGAGCTAGCGAGCAACGATGATTGAAGCATTTGCCGTCGGACGTTTTCAGCCCGGCTCAGCCAAGAAGCTGACCCTGGTCGCGGACCTGATTCGCGGCCGGGACGTACCGGCCGCGCTGCGCACCCTCGCGTTCCTGGTCAAACCTTCAAAAGCGCCGGTTATGAAGACGCTCCGCTCGGCGGTCGCCAATGCAATCACCAAGGCGGGCAAGGCCAAGCTCAAGGAAGAGGACCTGGTCGTCACCGAAGTGCGAGTGGACCAGGGACCGATATTGAAGCCCCGGCGCTGGCAGCCCGGGCCTCGCGGCATGGCCACTCCGATTCGGAAACCGACGGTTCACGTCCGAGTCCGGGTCGCTACCAAAAAGGGAGCTAAAGTCTAGATGGGACAGAAGACCCACCCGATCGGTTTCCGGCTGGGGATCAGCAAGGACTGGAAGTCATCCTGGTTCTCGAAGAAGGGCTACAGCGACTACCTGCATGAGGATCTAAAGGTCCGGCGCTACATCGAGACCAAGCTGACCGATGCGATGGTCTCGGACGTCCTGATCAAGCGAGTGGCGAACCGGACCACGGTAACGGTCTTCACCGCCCGGCCGGGGATGGTGTTCGGTACGAGGCGGCAGGCGCTCGACGCCCTGCGCGAGGAACTGAAGACGCTGATCGGACGGGACGTGCAGATCATGGTCGAGGTGGTGCGGGTGCCGGAACTCGAATCGAAACTTGTCGCCCAGAACGTCGCCCGGCAACTCGAGCAGCGGGTCGCCCATCGCCGGGCAATGAAGCGAGCCGTGATGCAGGCAATGCGTCTCGGCGCACCCGGTATTAAGGTGATGGTAGCCGGCCGGCTCGGCGGCCATGAGATCGCCCGGACCGAATGGTATCGGGAGGGCCGCGTGCCGCTGCACACATTGAAAGCGGATATTGACTACGCCACCGATGTCGCCAAGACCATTGCCGGCACGGTCGGCGTGAAGGTCTGGATCTACAAGGGCGACGCGACGCTTGGGGAGAGGGGCTAGGCGATGTTGATGCCGAAGCGGGTGAAGTACCGCCGGGCGATGCGGGGCCGGATGAGCGGCAAGGCCACCCGCGCGAACCGGGTCGATTTCGGCGACCAGGGGCTGATGGCGCTTGAGCCCTGCTGGATAACGGCGCGCCAGATCGAGGCGGCGAGGATTTGCCTCTCCAAGTCGTTGAAACGGGCCGGCAAGATGTGGATCAGGATTTTCCCGGACAAGCCGGTGTCCAAGAAAGCGGCAGAGTCCCGAATGGGTAAGGGCAAGGGCACGCCGGAGTTCTGGGTCGCCGTAGTGAAGCCGGGCACTGTGATGTTCGAACTCGGCGGTCTGCCCCCGGCCGAATCGAGCCACGTCCTGCGCCAGGCCGGCAGCAAGATGCCGTGCCGCACGCGGGTTGTAGTCCGTGGAGAGATGAGCTATGAAGGCTTCTGATCTGCGCGAGATGACGCAGGACGAGGTCCGGCGCAAGCTGGCCGAGTTGCGGGACGAGCAGTTCAAGCTGAGGCTGCGCCGGTCGGCAGAAGGGCTGCCGAACCCGCTCCGACTGCGGTTGCTGCGGCATGACGTTGCCCGATGCCTGACCGTGTTGCGCGCGAAGGAAATCGCGGACGAGGCCAAACCCGCGGAGAAGAACAATGCGTGAGAATCGTCTTATCGTAGTCGGCAAGGTGGCGTCGGCAAAGATGCAGAAGACCATCGTGGTCACGGTTCAGCGGTTGGAACTGCACCCGAAGTACAAGAAGTACATGCGCAAGCGGACCAAGCTCTACGCCCACGACGAGCGGGCCGAGTGCCGCGAGGGTGACCGAGTGCAACTGATCGAGACAAGGCCGATGTCGGGACTGAAGCGCTGGCGGGTGGTGAAGAAGCTGTGATTCAGGATTTCAGCCGGCTGGTCGTGACCGACAATTCCGGGGCCCGGCTGGCGATGGTCATCAGGGTCTACGGGGGGTCGAGGCGCAGATTCGGCTGGCTCGGCGACACGGTCATGGTGACGGTCAAGGACGCGCTGCCGAACGGCACGGTGAAGTGCGGCGACAAGTCGAAGGCGATCGTGGTGCGCTGTCGCAAAGAGCACCGTCGACCGGACGGGACCTATGTTCGGTTTGACGACAACGCCTGCGTGCTGGTGGACGACAAGGGCGAACCCAAGGGGACCCGTGTCTTCGGGCCGGTGGCGCGTGAGTTGCGTGAGCGGAAGTACACGAAGATAGTGTCGCTTGCCGCTGAGGTGGTTTGAGATGTACCTGCGCAAGGGCGACCTGGTGGAGGTCATCACCGGTGAAGAGCGGGGTCGGCGCGGCAAGATTCTGCGGCTAAAGCTCGCCAAGGACAGCGGCCGCTATCGTGTTTTTGTCGAGGGACTCAACCTCGCTAAGAAGCACCAGCGGGCCCGGGGCACGGGCAAGCCGGGCGGGATTGTCGACCTGCCCAACGCACTGGATGTATCGAATATCGCCCTCCTTTGCCCGAAGTGCGGCAAGCGGACCCGGGTCAGGCGGGAGCCCCACGACGGCCGGCGCGTGCGCATCTGCCGCAAGTGCGACGAGATCATAGACGCATGACGCCGAGGTTGAAGCAGGACTACTCTAAGCGCGTCGTGCCGGCGCTGACCGCGCGCTTCGGATACAAGAACCGGCACCAGGTGCCGCGTCTGCTGAAGGTTGTGGTCAACACGACGACCAAGGATGCGGTCGCCGACGTCAAGGTGCTGGACCTGATCAGCGAGGACGTCGCCACCGTTACCGGACAGCGGTCCTGCCGCACCGTGGCGAAGCGTGCCCTCTCGACGTACAAGATCCGTAAAGGACTGCCGCTCGGCGTGAAGGTGACACTTCGCGGGGACCGGATGTTCGAGTTCATCGACCGGCTGTTCAACTTCGCCTCGCCCCGGATTCGTGACTTTCAGGGGTTCAAGCCGGACTCCTTTGACGGGCGGGGCGGGTACAGCATGGGACTGCAGGAACAGGCGATATTCCCGGAACTGGAAGTGTCAAAGGTGAAGAAGGTATTTGGCATGAACGTTACTTTTCACACGTCCGCCAAGCACGACGATGAGGCACGGGCCCTGCTCGCCGAGTTGGGGCTGCCGTTCGCCAAGGGCAAGTAGCGATGGCGCGAAGGTGCTGGATCGTCAAGTCGCAACAGGAGCGCAAGTTCAAGGTGCGCAAGCACAACCGTTGCTTGCGTTGTTTCCGCTCGCGCGCCATATACCGGGAGTTCATGCTCTGCCGGCTCTGCTTCCGCGAACTGGCGTTGCGCGGCGAGATTCCGGGCGTGCGCAAGGCGACCTGGTGAGGAGGAGTCTTGGATCCCTTTGCTGATTTCCTGACCCGCATCCGGAACGGCTTCCGCATCCGGCAGAAGGAAGTCTCCGCGCCCTACGCGCGCATGAAGTACGAGTTGGCGCGGGTACTGCTGGAGGAGGGTTTCATCAGCAACTTCCAGGTTGAAGGCGAAGGCCTCGGCAAGCGCATCATCATCAGTCTGAAATACGACGAGGACGGCGCCTCGGTGATCCGCGGCATCGAGTTGCTCTCGCGCCAGAGCCGACGGTTGTATGTCGGGGCCGACGAGATACCCAAGATCATAGGTGGTCTGGGCGTTGCGATCCTGACGACGTCGCGGGGAGTCATTACCGACCGCGACGCGCGCTGCAAGCGCGTCGGTGGCGAACCTCTCTGCAAGGTCTGGTAACCATGGCCAAATCATACCGATCGTTGGCAGTCCCAGCCGGTGTGGAAGTCAAGGTTCAGCCCGGCCATGTGACCGTCAAAGGCAAGCTCGGTACGCTGACAGTGCCGGTACTTGCCGGGCTGACCGTGAAGGTGGCGGATGGCCAGGTGGCGGTGGATTCCGAATCAGCGGGCGTACGCGCTCACGTCGGTTCGCTGCGGGCACACCTCGGCAACGCCTTCGTCGGGGTGACGCAGGGCTACCAGAAGGTGCTTGAGCTGCGAGGCATGGGGTACAAAGCGCAGAAGACCAAGGAAGGCGTACAGCTCAGCTGTGGCTTCTCGCACACGGTTGACTTCGTCGCTCCCGCCGGGATAACGTTGGACATCAACCAGAAGCCTGACCCGGACGACACCAAACTGCAGATGTTCGAGATAGCCGTGAGTGGGTCTGACCGCCATGCGGTCGGTCAGCTTGCCGCCGTCATTCAGAGCACCAAGCCGCCCGACGTCTACCGGGGCAAGGGTATCAGATACAAGGGGCAGCACGTGCGCAAGAAGCAGGGCAAGCGTGCGGCCGGCACCCAGCAGGCCTAGCTTCCCTTTCTCCTCCATACTGCAAGTCGGCTTCCGCTGGCGTTGCTTGACTCGGGCCTGATACGGATTAGTATTCTGCGGCACGGCCCCATCGTCTAGTCTGGCCTAGGACATCTGGTTCTCAGCCAGGAGACTGCGGTTCAAATCCGCATGGGGCTATAAGGCGGCCCTCCGGGGCCGCCTTGCTGCTGCACAGCGGTCAACCAGCAAATCCAAATGACGAGGCAATGATGAGACCGGAGAGCAAGAATGGCCGGGGCATTCGAGCTTCAGCTCGACCTAGGACTTCGTCCTTCAGGCTTTCCTATTCCGGCAGTTTCACCTGCGGGTACTCGGCCAGCTGGTCATAGAAGAGTTGACGGATCTCAGCCAACCGCTGCTCGGTCTTCGCCTCGAAGCGGAGGACCAGCACCGCTTGCGTGTTCGAGGCGCGTATGAGTCCCCAGCCGTCCGGAAAGACGACGCGAGCGCCGTCGATGTCGATGACCTTGTACTGCGCCTTGAAGTAGTCGCGCAGCTCGTCCACAATCTTGAACTTCAGGTCGTCCGGGCAGTCAGCGCGCAGTTCTGGCGTGACCGGGTAGCTGGGCATCTCGGCTGCCAGTTCGGACAGCTTGCGGCCGGTGGATGCCATGATGCTGAGCAGGCGCAGCGACGCGAACAGGGCGTCATCGTATCCATAGTAGTCATCCGCGAAGAACATGTGGCCCGACATCTCGCCCGCGAGCAGAGCCCCCTCTTCCTTCATCTTGGCCTTGATGAGCGAGTGACCAGTCTTCCACATCAGCGGCGTGCCGCCGATACGCTCGAGGTACTCCACCAGCGCCTGCGAGCACTTCACCTCGAACACTATCTTTGCGCCCGGGTGCTTCTGAATAACCTCGGTTGCGCAGATACCGAGCAGCCGGTCGCCGTACACCGATTTTCCTTTTTCGTCGATGGCGCCGATGCGGTCGGAGTCGCCGTCATACCCGATGCCGCAGTCAAAGCCTCTGGCCAGTACCAGGTCGGTCAACTGCTTCATGTACTTGGGGACGGTCGGGTCAGGTACGTGGGCCGGGAAGTTGCCGTCCGGCTGCAGGTTGATGTACTCGGGGCTGACCTTGGTGCCGGCAAAGAGCCGCTCGAGCAGTACGCCGGCGGCGCCGTTGCCCGGATCGAACGCCACGCGGAGCGGGTTGGGGATACACACCTTGGACCGGACCGTTTCGAGGTAGGCCGGAATGACATCCCTCGAGCTCGGCTTGCCCTTGCCCTGCTTGAACCTGCCTGACTCCATCAGGCGGCGCAGAAGCTGGATTTCCTCGCCGTAGATGGTCGTCTTCTCCATCCCCACCTTGAACCCGTTGTACTGCGGCGGGTTGTGGCTGGCGGTCACCATCATCCCGGCCCGGGAATCGAGGAAGAACTGCGAGAAATAGAAAACCGGCGTCGGCAGCACGCCGATGTCTATGACATCGAGCCCGGTCGAGAGCAGGCCGTCAGTCAGCGCCTTCTGGATGCGCGGGCCGGAAAGCCGGATGTCGCGGCCAACCGGACAGAACGTCGCGCCATGCTCGAGTGCGTAACTGCCAAAGGCCTGGCCAAGCCGATACACCTCGTCGTCAGGCATCTCAGTTTCCGCGATGCCGCGGATGTCGTACTCTCTGAATATCAGCGGGTTCATGGCTGGTATTCTACCAGAGAAACGCCTGGAGGCAATTCGGCTACTTCTTCTTCATCTGCTGCTTGTCGTACATTCGGTTCAGTTCGAGCGAACGCGCCGGGTTGATGGCGTCGAACAGCCCGGCAACCTTCGTCGCGGTCGGGTACTCGACGACATAGCTGATGTTCACGACCAGCTTCTCCTGCGGCTTCATCTCGAACGTGAACGTGTAGGTCCCGTTGTCCTTGTTTTGCACCCAACCCCGCGGTTCGAGTTTGGTCAGGCCGACCTTGATGCCGCTGTTGGCCGAAGTCGGTATCTGCTCGACGAGCGTCATCGTCACCGGTTTCGTGTGGTAGTTCTCGATGGTGGTCTTGAACCCAAACTCGGTGCGGGTGCGCTTGGAGAAGAGGCCGGAGCGCGACGTGAGCAGCCGGGTGCGCTGGTGGTGGACCTTCATCCGGTCGTCGACGCCGAGACTCGGGCTGGCCGACTCGCCGGGCGCGACATTGGAGAGCCTCGTGCTGCCGGTGAACTCGTCGCCGACATACGTGTTCGCCTTGCCTGCCAGGAAGACGAAGTCGGAGCCGTTCTGCACGCTGGCGCGCAGGTAGGGCGCAGTGCGGACCCGCGGGTAGGCGTAGTAGCTGAACCCGGCGGCCATCTTCGTATCGGTCAGGAAGAACTTCTTCGGGTCCTCGCCGCTCTTCAGGGTGATGCGGCCGGGCATCGCGTACTGAAGCGAGATGCCGGCCTCGACCGGCACGGCCTGCGGGATGGCGGTCTGCGCAGCTACCCCCCGGTGATAGTCTTCGGTGCCGGCCTGTAGTCCGGCCAACTGACTCAACGCGCGTTTCTGCCTCGTGATGAGCTTGTAGCTCTGCGCCTCGGCCAGGTCAACGTACCACGGCCGCGGTTCGGGCGCAACGCCGCCGGCCGAAGGCCGCGCGGTCGAGAGCATCATCGCGACGTTGTTCCAGTCCTCGTTAGTGCTCTGCTCCATCCGTACGTAGTAGGCGAGCGTCACGGTCTCGTCGGCGGGCATCGCCCGCAGCTCGTAGTAAGGCTCCCACGACACCGCGCCCGGCAGCCGGTAGCCAAGGGTTACGTCGTAGCTGCCCGGCTCGGCCGCGGCCACGTCAACCACTACGGTTTTCCGGTTCTCCACCCGTGCCCGCACGTCGGCCAGCTCCCGCGCCACGGCACGGCGCACGAGGGAAAGCTCGGACGCCTGCTCGTCCAAGTCGAGTTGGCGTCCGCTCACCGCCATCATCTGGGTGCCGAGGAAGCCGATGGCCGCGTTCCAGTTGTCCGGGTCCACCTTGCCGTCGGACAGCTCCTTCGACATCTGGTCCGGCCCGGCAGCCTTCACCGATGCAAGGAACTCCATCTTCGCCGCCAGCATCGCCTTCTCATTGGCGAGCACCTTGGCCTGGCGGTCGAGCCTCTTCAACGAATCCTCAAGCAGCTTCACTCGCGGCGTCGGCTCGGCGATGTAGCTCGGCTTCACCTGTACTTCGCCCAGTTTCAGACCGGGTACGCGGATGCGGACCGAGTTGTCATCGAGGATGCCGGGCAGCCCGGCGAACACGAGCTGGGTTGAGCCGCTCACACCGGCGGTCGCTTTGCGGACTACCATCGCCTGGTCGGGATAGACCACGACCGAGTCGATGTGAGAACTGACGTTCACCGCGACCAGCGCGGCGAGAATGATGGCATGCATCGAACCTCCTTTTTGAATACGGCGTGCAGCCGCATGGCGCTAATGGTCGAGTCTATTCTCGCCCGGCCGCGAAGTCAAATCCGAGGATGGGGCGGGTCAGGGGTCAGCAGCCGGGGGGCAGGAGCGGCAGCTACGAGTCAGCGAGAGGCGAAGCTCGGATAGTTATGGCTCTCGGGCGTGGGTCCTACCACTTCCCGCATTGCTCTTCACTTGTCCCTGCCGCCTGCCGGTCATCCCGGCGACCAGGCGCCGCCTCATCCCGGCGCTATCCGGGGCTACGCGGACGAGGGCGGGGCTCCGGTCTGCGAGCGGCGGCAAGATGTGCGACAGGAGCTGCTCGGCGGTGAGGCGCCGGACCTTACCGGTTGGCCCGGTCTGTGTCCATCCGTCCTTGTCCCGGCAGTAGGCCCAGGTCCGCCCGCGTCTAGCACCAATGTAGACGGTGCATTTGGTGTTCCTCACGATGCTCTTGCTTCACTTCCATCCACGGACGGACGCCTGGGTGCTCTTCCTGATGAACTGCCATGCGCCCATCGACAACCGGCCCTTGATTTCGCCGGAGGCTTCGGTCACGAGGAATACGGGGTTGTTCGACGCGCCGAAGTTCTTCACAATGCTGTTGGATATGTCGGTTGCCGTAAGGTTGGAGGTGCAGAATATGCAGTGAGTGATATACGAGTGGTAGGCGGTGATGACGTGGTCGTTGAGCAGCGCCTTTATGACACGATTCCGGTCCGGCATCGAGCTCCCGGTGACGATGATGTACATCTGCTCCCGAGGGGGCTGTTCTTCCTCGGGAGGGGCGCCGGCCTCCGGTGCACGTCCGCTGTCGTACTGCTTGCGTCTGACCGGGTCGCCCAGAACGAAGAATGCCTCGTTGAACTGGGCAAGCTGTTCGTTTGCCTCCTTCCACTCCGACGCGCTGGGGGAAGTTCCCAGCCGGTCCGGGTGGGACGACTTCACGAGCTCGATGTATGCCGCGCGGATCTCGTTGTCGCTGGCGTCGCGGTCCACTCCCAGCACTGCGTAGAAATCGCGGAGCGGTTTCTCTTCAGCCACGTCTGCCTCTTTGCGGGGCAATGCCGGGACGGCCGAACAGCTGCTTCCCAACCCGCAAAGGTGTCATCCTGTTTGTCTCAACCACACGGGGCAATAATAGCCTCGTCCAGTCCGACAGTCAAGACCGCGCGGGCGTTTCAGCCGGTCAGGTGGGGCGGGGAGGAGCCGGCAGCTGGCGGCCTGCGGCTGACGGCTGGGTCAGAAGTTCGGAGTTCGATGACTGGCAACTGGAAACTGGTCACTGGTAACTCGCGGCCTGCGGCCGCGGCGTGACGGCTCAGTACAGACCTTCGACGCTCAGGTAGCGCTCACCCGAGTCGGCGGCCATGCAGACAATCAGTTTGCCCTCGAACTCCGCCCGCTCGGCAAGCAGCAAGGCGGCATGTGACGTGGCCCCGGACGTGATGCCGGCCAGAATACCGTGCTCACGCGCAAGCCGGCGGCAACCGGCGAACGCCTGCTCCTCGGAAGCGGTCACGATTTCGTCAACCAGGGCCGGGTCGAAGACGTCGGGGACCCAGCCCGGCGAGGTGCCCATCATCCGGTGCGGCGCCCACACGCCGCGCGAAAGCATCGGCGCCTTCTCAGGCTCCACGCCTATCATCCGAAAACCGGGCCGCCGGGGCTTGATTACTCGCGATACTCCCATCGCGGTCCCGGTCGTTCCCAGCCCGGCCACGAACGCGTCAATGCGGCCATCGGTATCGCGCCAGAGCTCCTCGGCGGTGGTTTCGGCATGGGCCTTCGGATTGTCCGGATTCGAATGCTGGCAGATGTAGAACGAATCCTCAATCTCTTCGCTCAACTGCTTTGCCCGTTCCCTCGCGCCGCGAGTCCCCTTGTCGGCCGGGGTCAAAACGAGCTCGGCCCCGAGCGCCGAGAGGATCTTCCGCCGTTCGATACTTTGGATTTCGGACATGCAGATTACGAGCCGCCGGCCGCGCGTCGCGCAGAACGAAGCCAGGGCGATGGCGGTGTTGCCGCTCGACGCCTCGATGATGGTCGTGCCCTCTTTCACCTGCCCGCGGCGCTCGGCCTCGCGCAGCATCCAGAGCACCGGCCGGTCCTTGATGCTGTACGGGTTGAACATCTCAAGCTTGGCCGCGACCGCCGCGCCGCCGGTGCCGGGCCGCTTCAGATAGACAAGCGGCGTGTTGCCAACGCAATCGGCAATACCGTCCCTGATATTCATCGTTGACTCACGCGCAGCAGGAAGTGCGGGGTGGTGGTCCGGCTTCCGCGGCTTTCAAGCACGCGCAGTTCTACCGCAGAAGGACCTCCGTGTCAACCACGGCTAGCCTAGCCGTAGCCGTGAAGCGACAGCCAGCGCTCCACGCCGACCTGCTTCATCTCATGGAGTCGCACAACGGCATCGCGATGGTGTTCGTGGGACTCGACAAACTCCTTGACCAGAGCGCAGGAATCCAGGTCGGTGCACTCGGCGCAGAACTCCAACCCCTTCTTGTCAACACAGCATTCGATCAGCTTGCAGTCCCATGACCAGTGGCTGCCTTCCTTACGTTCAGAGCGGCAAAAGCCGCAGCGGACCTTGTCCAGGTCCGCGTTCTGGGACTTCCAGTAGTCCAGCTCTTCCTTCGTGCGCAGATGGATGGTGCACTTGCCGCAGTCGAGCCCGCAGACGCTCAAGTACCAGCGGCGTGGCTGGTCGGTCATCGAGCTTCCTCACCGCATACTGAACCCGTCTTCGTCAATGCCGGACTCGGCTCGGGCATGGCTCGATTCTAAGACTCGCGGGCGGGGGTGTCAATGGGGAAGACGTGACAAATGGGCGGGCGGACTAGAGCCGTGTCGCCGAAACTCCCCGCGGCTGACGCTACCGTCCCAGTGTACCAAACGCCTGGAGTTCCTGCTGGTGATTCCTCACGACCTTGATGTTCGCAGCCGGCAAAGCCGAGCAGGCTCCCTTGATGGCCTGGAAACTCTCCAACGTCCTCTTGCCGGACTGAGTCGTGTCCTGCTTCATCTGCTCAACCTTCTCCGAACCCAGTGCCTCAACCGTGAGAGCCGCCGATGCGGCAAAGACCTTGTACAACGTTGCCCGGAACGTGCCCCAGTCAGAGCCGGCCGCCTCGAGCGATTCTGCCACACCGGGAACGTTCATTCCCTCGACCATTGTGGCAAGCGCGTTGACCGGGCCTCCGCCCGGCTCGGGAGGAGTGAGTTGCCAGTTCGCTGCCTTGAGTGCGGCGTTGAATGCCGGCAGGATCTCTGAGAACTGCGTGACCTCCGCCTCGGTCAGCGTACTGCAGGCCACGGCCGGGAACGCCGTGACAGCCGCCGGCTTCTGAGGACTGCTCCTGTCGCCGCAGACAACTCCGGCTAGCACCACAAGCACGGCAATGAAAGTTGCTCTCATCTGGTTTCTCCTTATAAGTGGCCGGACAGGATAGGTCAGTGCCGTTCAAAGTCAAACTGCGTCAAATGGGCTGGGGTCGGACCGCCGACAACTAGCGGCCTACGGCTGACGGCTAGGTCAGAAGTCCGGGTTCGGCCACCGCAACCTGCAAACTGGACACTGCAGACTCGCGGCCTTCGGCCGCGGCCAATCTACAATCTGGAATGGGTTGGCTGTCTGGAATCAGGAGTCCGTCGCTGCGAACCAGGAACCAGGAACTGACAACTCGTGCCGCTGGCGCGACGGCAGGGGAGAAGCCGCCCGCGCGTCAGGCCGTCCGGCTTGGCGTGCCGCCGGTTCTTTCGGATTGGTCTGGACTAACGCAGTCTATTGAGCGTCGTGCCCGTGCAGCCGATTCCAGTCAAGAAAATAGGTAGCTCGTGGTCGATGTGGCTATTGCACTGAGAGACGAAGAACCCGATATCGACAATCACCTTCTCAACCGTGCCTGGCAGTATCCTCAGAAGGGCGTGCTTCGGCCGGTCGCAGTTATGGATGCAGTCGTGTCGGCGCTGGATGATCTGCTCGAAACGAGAGGACAACTTCTCTTTCGCTCGCTTGCGTGCATCGTGTCTTGATTGCCCTCGGAGGGCTGCATATTGCGTGTAGCTGATGCCAAACATCCTGCCCGGAGTAGGGTGCTTCGAGATCCAATCGTCGAGGACACCATCATAGAACTTAGCGTTCTCGCGAAAGAAGGGGTTGAAGAGAGAATGTACCCTACCCAGTGAAAGCACGCTATCTCGTTCAACTATGGCGCGGGCGGCCTTGCGCCAACGCCAGTTGATGCTCTTATGGTATGGAGCGAAGACAACCGCGACTGGCACCTCGATGCTCTGGAAGCGGTCAGGCAGTCTGACGGACTTCTGCGTCTGCCTTGCCTGGAGGCTGCGGGCGAGCAAGTGCGCGTATGTGTCACAGAAGAACGCGTCCATAGCCCCGACCGCGAGCATCCACGCACTTCTGAGAACATCGTCCCGCAGTTCCGGAGATTGGCCTAGTCCTCGTGCATGGGTTAGCAGCGATCGGGCTCTTGTGATGTCCTCTTCGAAATGGCGGAATGGCGTTTCAGGCATGGCCGCTGTCCCGACTCGCGGGATGCGAGTGACTATGCATCATTGCTCGGATTGTAGACGTGGCGACCCGATATGTCAAGGCGGCGGGGGGAGGATCTAGCGGGCTTCTAGGAACTCTCTGATGGCGGAGGCGGGGATGCAGGCGGCGAGGCTGGCGCCGAGCGGAGAGGAGAGGGGTCAAGGAGTCAAGGATTCAAGGATTCCAGGGGTCGAGCGTAGAGGAAAGGAGATTCCGAGTGAGCAGAGTGCGCCGGGCGGCAGGCAGGTCTGGCCTGAAGAGTCGGCACCGGAGCCAAGACCCGAGCCAATGCCCGTGCCAATGCTGGAGCCAAGACTGACGCCAATGCCGGAGCCAAAACCGGTGCCAATGCCGATGCCAAGACCGGAGCCAACACAGGAGCCAAGGCTGATGCGAACGCCGGAGCGAAGACGGGAGCCAAGACCGATGCCAACGTCGGTGCGAATACCGGAGCCAACGCGGGGGCGAAGGCCGGCGCCAATGCCGGAGCCAGCGCGGGAGCCAAGACCGGAGCCAGGGCGGAAGCTATGGCCGGTCACGTTGCGGAAGCTATCACAGGTATCATGACAGGTCCTACTATCCCGGTCCGGACTCAGGACATAGGTAACAGGTTATTATCAGGACATAGGTAAC
>CAYOCZ010000019.1:0-19145 GCA_964402475.1 uncultured bacterium
TTCCAACCTATTGACAAGCGCTGGCAGCGGCCGATAATCAGGCATATAGGAGGCGCTATGAACTGCTCGTCGGTTCTGCTGGCCGCGACCTGTCTGCTGTCAGTCGTCAATGCCCAGTGGCTGGAGACGACGATCCAGGTTGGCAACAGCCCGTTCGCGCTGTGCTACAACCCCCAGAACGACAAGGTTTACAGCGCGAACCAGTATAGCAGCAACGTGACGGTCATAGACGGCGCGACGAACGCTGTCATCGCCACAATCGCTACAGACTATGGCGCTTCAGCCCTCTGCTACAACCTAACGAACAACAAGGTCTACTGCGCCAATCACTCGGCATGCAACGTGACGGTGATTGATGGGACAGCAGACTCGGTCATAGCGACCGTTGCCACCGGGAGCCTTTCGGCGCAGCTCTGCCATAATTCACTGGACAACAAGGTTTACTGCTCGAACTGGGGCGGCGACAGTGTAACGGTGATAGACGGCGCTACGAACGGAGTCATTGCGAATATTGCCGCTTATTCGCACCCGTGGGGACTGTGCTTCAACTCCCTCGACGACAAGGTCTACTGCGCGATCTACAACGACACTATGGGCTACGTCACCGTCATAGACGGCCGGACGAACCACCCCACCTGGATTCGGCTGGGAGCGCTTGTCCAACCGCACGTTCTGTGCTACGATGTTCAGCAGAACAAGGTGTTCTGCGGCGACCAAGCCGGAAGTTCCGTGATAGTGATCGACGGCGCCACAGATTCCATAATCGCACGGGTGACTACAGGGCGCTCGCCCTACGATCTGTGCTACGACACGCAGAGGGACCGCATTTATTGCGCGGACCGCGGCAGCGACAGCGTGAGTGTCGTAGACGGCGCGACGAACCTTGTCGTTGCCACGGTGCCCGCGGGCAGTGAACCCTTCGCTCTCTGCTATGACTCCGTCTACGACAAGGTCTACTGCGCGAACAAGGGCAGTAATGACGTGACCGTGATTGACGCGGCAGCAGATTCCGTCATTCGGACCATCGCGGTTGGCCGCGGGCCGTGTGCTCTGGTCTGCAACCCAGCGCAGAGCCGGGTCTATGTGGCGAACAACAGGGACTCCAGTATCTCGGTGATACGCGATTCGATGACTGGGATCGCGGAAAGCCCCAAGCCGCAGGCCTCAAGCCGCAAGCTGGAGCCGACGGTCATTCGCAGCCTGCCGCAGGGCGCGGTGGCCTTCGACGCGATGGGCAGGCGGGTTCTGAACCCGAGGTCCGGGATTCTCTTCGTCCGCGAGCCGTCAGCCGTCGGCCGTCAGCCGTCGACCGTCAACAAGGTCATTACCACAAGGTAGGAGGCAACGGTGAGAACATCAGTGCTGGTTCTCTGCTTGGGGCTGCTGCTGGTCGGCGTTGCGCCGGCTGATTCACTCAATGTCCGGTTCATCGGCAGCTGCGACCCGCGCGGGTCTGCTTATGGCGTGGACGTGAGCGGGAGCTATGCGTACGTTGCGGCTGCGGCATACGGGTTGCGGGTCATATCCATTTCCGACCCGACGAACCCGAATGAGGTCGGCTACTACAACACGCCGGGCACTGCGTATGGCGTGGCCGTGAACGGGGACTATGCCTGTGTCGCGGCTGCGAACGCCGGGTTGCGTATCATCTCGGTTGCCGACCCGGTCCATCCGGTCGAGGTCGGTTTCCACGACTCGCTGGGCAGTGCCCTGGGCGTTGCCGTGAGCGGGAGCTACGCCTATGTCGCCCATGATCTCTATGGTCTGCGCGTCATTTCAGTTCCTGGCGCAGTCGAGGTCGGCTACTGCGACTCGCTTCGCGAAGCCCGCGGCGTCGCCGTGAGCGGGAGCTACTCCTATGTCGCCGACGGGGATTCCGGGTTGCGGGTCATCTCGGTTTCCAGTCTGGCCGTGGTCGGTCACTGCGATACACCTGGCGAGGCCCAGGGCGTTGCCGTGAGCGGGAGCTACGCCTATGTCGCGGACCTATATGAGGGCTTGCGGGTCATCTCGGTTGCCGACCCGGCACATCCGGTCGAAGTCGGCTACTGTGCAGCGCCGGCCGCTGCCTACGGCGTTGCCGCAAGCGGGGGCTACGTCTATCTCGCGGACGGGGCGGCCGGGTTGCGTGTCATCTCGGTTGCCAACCCGGCATACCCGGTCGAGGTCGGTTTCTACGACACAACGGGCGTCGCCCATGGCGTTGTCGTGAGCGGGAGCTATATCTATGTCGCGGATGGGTCGGCCGGGCTGCAGATATTCCAGTTCTACGGCGCGGGCGTTCAGGAGACGATGAGCGATGAACGAGTAACGAGGAAGCTTCCGCCGACGGTCGTGCGAGGAGTACTGATGCTCGGCGCAGTAGGTGGCAGACAGAATACGGGATGCATGGGAGAACTGTTGGATGCGGCGGGGCGGAGGGTGATGGAGCTTCAGGCGGGCGCGAATGATGTGTCCGGTGTCGCGCCGGGCATCTATTTCGTGCGGGAGGCGCAAGCCCAAGCTCAAGCCGTCCGCAAGGTCGTCATCCAGCACTAGCCCGCGACAAAGAAAGGCGGCAGCGTTGCTGCCGCACTCCAGGAAACTCCGTTCACCTCCGGGCGAATGCTGAACGGCGAGTGACCCTGATGATGCTCCCGCATCTGCGAGATCTGCGTAATCTGCGGATAGCTCCCCTCGGGCCTTGGCGGCCTTGGCGTACTTGGCGGTTCGCAGGGACCGGGCTACGGCTGGAGGCGGGAGATGGTCTCGCGGGCAACCGGCGGTTCGGAGATGTCGAGGATGCGTTCGAGGACATCGAGGACGTCCTCGATGTCAGTCTGCTTGGTATCGGGCATGGTCAGGAAGGGTTCGAGGATTCGAGGATTCCAGCGTGTCCGAACTAGATACCCAGAATCCTAGGCCCCTTGACTCTTTTGCTTCTTGAATTCCTCGGTCAGCATCGGGACGATCTTGAACAGGTCGCCGACGAGGCCGTAGTCAGCCACCTTGATTATGTTGGCTTCCGAGTCCTTGTTGATAGCTACGATGGTCTTGGAGTTGATCATCCCCACGAGGTGCTGGATTGCGCCCGAGATGCCGCAGGCAATGTAGAGTGAAGGCGTGACGACCTTGCCGGTCTGGCCAACCTGGAACTGGTGGTCGCGCCAGCCGGCGTCGACCGCGGCCCGGGAAGCGCCGACCGCAGCGTTCACCACCGCGGCCAGTTCCTCAAGCATCGCATAGTTCTCCGGACCTTTCATGCCCCGGCCGCCGGAAATGATGATGTCAGCTTCGGTCAACTCCACGGTCTTGATGACCGCCCTCACGATCTCGGCGACCTTGGTCCGCAGCTCACCCGGAGCAGCGTCGCTTGTCACAATCTGGGTGCCCTTGTCATTCTCCGGTTGCGCGCCGTAGGCGCGCGGACGCATCGTTATGACCAGTGGGTTGGCCGAAGGTGAGGTGACTCGAGTGATCGCCTTGCCCGCGTAGACGGGCCGGGTCAAGATGGGATTGCCTTCAGCGTCGAACTCGAGCGCAGTGCAGTCGGGAATGATGGCGGTCTCGAGTCGGGCAGCGAGGGTAGCACCCAGGTCCCTGCCAAGGACCGTTGACGATAGCACGACGGTATGCGGCTTGAGCTCGCGGCAGAGCTTCTCAAGCGCCCCGGCGTATCCACCCGGCGTGTAGAATTGGAGGGACGGGTCGTCCACGGTGATGACCTTGTTCACGCCGAACTTCACTATCTCCTGGGCCAGGCCGGTGATGCCGGAACCGATTATCACGGCGCTCAACTCGCCGCCGCGCTTCTCGGCAATGGCGTAGCCGACGCACAGGTCCTCGAACGCGACCTTCTTCAGCTTGCCTTCACGCTGTTCGCAGAATGCCAATACCATCAAGTTGCTCCAGTTCTGTCGCTCTTAGGGTGCCGCGTCGGGCGCGACTCGATTCGGCGCGCTCGGCCGGACACTTCCGGTTAGCTTGACGGGATTGTAGCGGTTGGGGAGGCCAAGTCAACTCGGACGCGGGGACGGTGCGGCAATCACGCTTGACATGTGGGTGGCCGCAGCTAGAGTGGATTCCGGTATGTTCATGCTATTCTCGGTGTTGGCCTTCGCGCTGGCAGCCACTCCGGCCGTCAACGACGTGAACCCGGCGGCGTCGCACAGGGCGCCATATGGGACGTTCTCCACAACGGACGACCCGCCCACCAAGGAATGGGAGAGAACCCTCACCACAACCTACAGCGTCGGTGTGACGCCGGTACAGGACACTCTGATGTGGGTTTCGGCCGGCCAGAGCGAAATGAAGATCTACATCTACAACATCAAGGACCCGGCCCGCCCTTTGGTCGACAGCTTCCTGCAGACCGGCGGCCCGACCGGTTGGGGCATCCGGGACATGGCGTGGAAGGCCTCGACTAACGAGGTGTTTGCCGGGTTCGACAATCGCACCTTTCACGTGTACGACGCCACGACCCACGTCCCGAACCACACCTATGTGGTGTCCGGCTACAGCGGACCGGTGCGCGGTTTCGGGTACAGCGCGATTCAGGATTCGTGCTGGACCTGCAACTTCGACTCGGCGCCGATGACCAAGTTCTCCATCACCGGCGCCAACGGCCACCAGGTGAAGGCCGCGGCCCAGATGGCTTCGGCGTACGGCATTGCCGTGGATGCGCACCAGCACTGTTTCTGGGTCACCCAGGCGGGGGTGGCCGGCGCCAGCCCCACCTGGAAGATGGACTTCAACTATGACGTGGTTGATAGCTTCAACGCCGAGGGTTGGGATCTGGGTGGCGGCTGTGAGATGTGGAAGGACACCTTCCTGCTTCAGCTTAGCCAGAGCACGCCGGACGAGGTTTTCTGCATGCGTTTCACACTCGGCCCACTGCCCAGCCACGACGTTGGTGCAAGCGCGATCGTCGAGCCGCCGGCCAACGTCAACCCCGGGCCTTTGACGCCCAAAGCAAGGGTCAAGAACTTCGGCGCGAACTACGAATCCGATATCCCGGTCACGTGCTGGGCTGACTCGGGCGCTACCCGGGTCTACGTGGCCAGCGCGACTCTGACCGGCCCGCTCGGCCCCGGTCTGGAAGCCGACGTGGCCTTCACTCCGGACTGGAACCCCGGCCCGGTCGGAGCCCAGTATGACGTGACGATGTTCACCAGCCTCGGGGGCGACGAGAACGTACACGACGACACCTCGACCGGCACAACTACGGTTTCAGGAGCAGTGTTCGCGGACACCATCCACGTCCACGGTGTGGATTCCGCCGCGCCGACGATTGACGGCGACATCGCACCGGGCGAGTGGTCGGCGTCGACTATCTATGACATCAGCGACATCGCCGGCCGTGGCGGCATTCGTCAGGAGCCGGGTTCATGTATCGCCTACTTCCTTCGTGATTCCGGCTTTGTTTACATTGCGGTCGACTGCCCGAATTGCACGACCCGGGTCGACTCGGACCAGTTCGGGCCGTACATGGACGAGGACAACAGCGGCACATGGTCAATCGATTCGAGCGAAGGCACGCACGCGGTCGAATACGTCGCACCCGACGATGAGGTCATCTACAGCGCACTGCTGGATACCACCCCGCGCGTCTGGGAGATGGGCGTGGCTCCGGGCGCATCAAGTGCCAGCTCGCTCGCAAGCGGCCACCTGCAATTCGAGGCCCAGATTCCCATCGGCGTATACAAATGGCAGTACAATATCAGCAACGGGGACACCGTCGGTTACTTTCTGTATACCGCGTTGGACAACCTCTCGAACTACATCGGCTGGTGGCCGCAGACAGTGACCATTTCGCAGTGGCCGAACCCGCGCTACTATGGGACGATGGTCTTCGATTCGGTCGCCCCGGGTGTCAAGAACCGCGGTCTGAACGCTCCGTTCGCATTGTATCGAGCCAGCCCGAGTCTTGTCCGCGACCGGGCTGATATCATCTACTACGTCGGCCGACGGGCCGACGTCAAGCTGGTCGTGTATGATGCAGCCGGCTCGCTGGTCAAGACACTGGTCAGCGGCCGGGTCGCGCCGGGCGAGCGGACCGTTGCCTGGGACCGGACGGACAACACCGGCAGGCGCGTCGCCGATGGAACTTACTTCTACCATCTGACCGTCGACGGCCAGGCGGTTTCAGGCAAGGCAGTTGTTCTCAGGTAGATTCCCGGACTTCCCTTCCTCCTCTGTCTGACGCGAATCCCGCGCCCGCCTTGACTTGCCGGAAGGCAAAGCTAGACTGGCCGAAGCTGGGAAGTGAGCAGTCGCGGGTGCGGAAAGGACGAACCCGTGAAGAAGTTGGTTGCAGCTAAGTTGAGTTCTAACCAGGAGGAATGAGTGAAGACTAGCATCGTGATGCTGTGTCTAGTGCTGGGTCTGGCCCTCGCGTCCGGTCCGGCAAACACGCCGACAGCTACCAAGGTCGTGAATGACGTGGACCCCTCAGCGCGCCACAAGGCGCCACTGGAGCCGTCCTCGAAGTTCATGCCCCCGCCGGACACGGCGTGGACGTTCAACTGCGAGTTCGATTCCGTCTACAACGTCGGCGTTACCCCGGTACAGGATTCGCTGTGCTGGGTGTCGGCCGGCCAGGCGACCATGGCTATCGGCATCTATAACATCGCGGACCCGGCCCATCCGTTCCGGACTTCGTTCCCGCAGACCGGCGGTCCGTCCGGCTGGGGCATCCGCGACATGGCCTACAAGGCCTCGACGGATGAGGTGTTCGCTGGTTTCGACAACCGGACGTTCCACGTCTACGACGCGACGACGCATATACCGAATAACACCTATACGATTTCCGGCTACAGCGGCACTGTTCGTGGCTTCGGCTACGACTCGGCTCAGGATTCGTGCTGGACCTGCGACTTTGCGAGCGCGCCGATGACCAAGTTCTCAATCACGGGCACGAATGGTCACCAAGTCAAGCCTGCGGGCGAGATGGCGTCAGCCTATGGCATCGCGTGGGACGCGCTACAGAACTGCTTCTGGGTCTCGATGGCCGGTGTTGCCGGTGCCAGCCCGATCTGGAAACTGGACCCGGACTACACCATCGCGGACAGCTTCCTTCAGCCCGGCTTCGATATGGCGGGCGGCTGCGAGATGTGGAGAGACAACTTCCTGCTTGTCCTCGAACAGGGCACGCCCGACGCAATCTGGTGCCTCAAGTTCGCCCCGCCGTTGGACCACGACGTCGGTGCTGAGCTTGTGTTGGCGCCGCTGGGGATTATCGTACCTGGGCCGGTCGCGCCCAAAGTCCGCATCCGCAACTACGGCACCGATCCCCAGACCGATATCCCGCTGACATGCTGGATTGACTCAGCCGGCACGAATGTTTTCACCGATACCATAACCTATGTGGATACGCTGGCGCCGGCGACGACGGCAGATGTAACGTTCCCGAATAGCTGGACCGGCGTCAACGGCAATACCTACCAGGTAACGATGTTCACGAGTCTGCCCGTGGACTCCAACTATGCCAACGATACTGCGCTCACGTCGGTTTCAGTGCAATCTGCAGTCTGGGAAACGATTCCGAAGCCGCCGAGCCAGGTTGACCGTGTGGTTCATGCCACAGTCTACAACCCGGTCAACGACAAGATCTATATGATTGGCGGCAACCCTGCGGGCGACCCCGCCACGTACCTGAATCTCTGCCAGGAGTATGACCCGGCTGCGGGCACCTGGACCACAAAGGCCCCCATGACTACGGCACGCGGCTGGCTGCCGGGTTCGTTCTGCAACGGCAAGATTTACCTCATCGGCGGCCACGACAACGCCAGTGCGGCCATCGCTGCAAACGAGTGCTACGACCCGGTCGCGAACAGCTGGTCAACAAAGACCGCTCGTCCGCGCATTGGGCTCGCAGCCTCGGAGGCTGTGTGGCGCGACTCGCTGATATACGTCCTGGGTGGCAACAACGCCTCGTCCGGTTTCGCGAACGTCGACATCTACGACCCGGCCGCTGATGCGTGGACAGTCGGCACGGCTCTGCCGTTGGACGCCTACATGGGCAGCGCCGCGATCATCGGTGATACCATCTTCATGGTGCAGGCCTACTCCGGTTCCGCCTGCTGGCCCAACCTGTACAAGGGCGTCATCGATGAGATGGACCCGACCCAGATCACGTGGACTGCGGGTCCCGCCCCGACCGAGCCGATATTCAATGGCGGCACCGCGGCGATGGACGGCGACGTCTACTGGCTGGGCGGTTTCATCAGCGCCGCGACTGTCACCGACCACTTATGGAAGTACAGCACTTCGACCGGCGCCATCACCGCGGTCACTCCTAACTACCCGACGACCCTGGCCCGCGTCAACTTCATGGCTGCACGTCCGTCCGCACAAGAGCTCTACGTGTTTGCCGGCGACGCATTGGGTGACTGGAGCGCTCCCAATCAGCGATACTACAAAATCTCGTTCGGCCCGCAGGCCGTCGAAGAGCAGCGTGTGAAGCTCGGCGTTTCAATAGACAACGTGATGCCGACCTTCGTCCGCGACCGCGTCCGCATCAACTTCACGGTTGCCCGCCGGGGTAACGTAAGCCTGGGCGTGTACGACGCGACCGGCTCGTTGGTCCGCACGCTGGTGAACGGCACGGTCGAACCGGGGAGCCAGAGCGTAACCTGGAACCGTACGGACAACGGCGGCAGGCGCGTTGCCAGCGGAACCTACTTCTACCGTCTGGTCGTTGACGGGAAGTCGGTTTCCGGCAAAGCGATCGTTCTGAAGTAGACCGTCGCAGTTTCTGTTGCAGAACCGGCCTCCGGGCCGGTTCTGCTTTCCTGGGGTTGGGAGATGCAAGAAAGCAATGCCCGCCGGCAGAGCCGGCGGGCAACTCCAGCGACAGGACTCGAACCTGTGACCCTCCGGTTAACAGCCGGATGCTCTACCGGTTGAGCTACGCTGGAATCAGAGTCAGTGGTATGTTATCTGCACCGGCCTCTAAGTCAAGGCTAACGAACGAGTGCGAACTTCGTGGTGCTGCGGCCAAATGTCGTCCGGAGCACGGCAAGGTACAGCCCGGCTGCAGCCGGCTTGCCCGCCTCGTTCCTGCCGTCCCAGTGTGCGCCAATCTGCTCGAGAAGCGCGACGGCACCATCTTCGCCGTACCGTCCCGGCCGGGACATTACGCTGGCGTTCAGCGTAATCGTGTCAATCAGTGCCCCCGAGGCAGAGAAGATGCTGATACGGGCCTCCGCTGGGGCCCGCGTGAGATTGATCGGGAAGTACACCCTGGGCTGGGACGCGGGCACAAAGGGATTCGGGAAGATGGTGCCGATCTCGTCACCGGGAACATCAAGAATGCCCTTTTCCGGCGGGAAGAGCTTGAACGCCGAGTCGACGCGCGGCACGCCGAATCCGAAGGTGCAGCTCTTGACCGAACGCGAGGCAGTTGCGAATAGCACCGCCTTCACTGAGTCCGCCGTCCATTGGGGATGGGCTTCCTTCAGCAGCGCGCAAGCGCCGGCGATGAGCGCGGTGGCGCAGGAGGTCCCGACGCTGCCGTCGAGGTAGTCTTCCGAGTCGGGGGAGACGACCGCGACCGTGTCGGAGAGCGCGACAAGGTCGGGCTTCGTCCTTCCGTCCGAAGTCGGGCCGGTGCCGGTGCCGCGCCACGGGAGCATGTTCTTCTCGACGCCGCCCGCCGTAATCACGCCGTCCGCGTCGCCCGGCGCCACGATGTACGGCTCCGGCCACGGGTGTGCCGACGTGTCGCGGTTGCCCATCGCCGTGACGATGAGTAGCCCGCGTTTGGCCGCAATCGAGGCAGCAATCGAAATCGGCGCTGTCTTGCCGTCGAACTGGTCGTCTCCGTACCAGTTCCGATACCCGAGCGAGGTCGAGATTATGTCCGCGCCCATGCGGTCAGCCCATTCCAGCGCTTCGATGTAGGCGTCCTCTTCCATCTTGTACTCGTAGAAGCGGCCGCTTCGGACCTTGTACAGCTCGGTCTTGGCGATCAGCAGGTCAACGCCCGGAGCGATGCCGATTACCCCGCCTTGCTGCCATCCGGCGATGATCGAGGCCATTCGCGTACCGTGGTAGGGCTGCTCGGTCGAGAACCTTGAGGTATCGGACGTTTCCCAGACCGCCTTGTCGTCTCCGCGTTTGAACCAGAGCGTCGTCGGGCCGTCACCGGTCGCGGTCAGCACCGGCATCGAGTTGAAACCAGTCGTGTCAATCAGAACCGGCGCGGACCATGTGGCGCCGAAATCGGCCGACGCGGTGCGATAGAGGAATCCTCCGGTTTCACAAACCAGAGTCATGCCCGATAGAGTGTCGGACGTGAGGTCGAAGCCGCCGACTGAGAACACGCTGTCTACGACGGTTCCGGCCGGGTTCCATGTCAGTCCGTTGTCCTGCGAGCCGAGCGTAGCGAGGCGCGAGAAGGCGTTCTGCGACCGGTCTTCATACACGAGCAGATGCTGCTGGCCGCTTCGTATCAGCCGGGTGCGAGCCGCGCCGCCCGCGACCGGTTCGTTCAGCTTGGCGAACGTGACAGCGCCGTCGGTTGAACGGAACTGGGCGATTCGGCCGCTCTTTAGCCCGGTCGTGATGATGTCGACGACGCCGTTCACCCCAACCGCGACCTGGAGTCCAGCCAGGGGCTCGCCGACCGTGAAAGCGGTAGAATCTAGCAGCTCCGGCTCCGGAGACGTGACCGAGGCCTTCCACAGCACGACCAGAGAGTCGGATTGAACAAAGGCGACGTAGAGAGTGTCCTCCTGCACCGCGAGGGCGGGATACCGGCCAGGGGCAACGAACTGCGGATCGCCCTGCCAATCCGTGCCAGTGAAGTATCCGAGGTACACGGTCGCGGCAGCCGGCGCAGGGGTGGCAAGTGTCAACTGGTCGTAGGTCAGGTAGGTGACATGGCCATGCCCGGCCATCGTGAGGTTCTCGAACGTCGCGCCGGTGGGAGAAGACATGACGAGCGGCAGGGGAGAACTCCAGGTGCTGCCTCCATCAGTCGAGGAACCGGCGAAGACTGCCCGACGCGGCGCGTTGTAGCCGTACGCGAAACTGTCGGCGCAGAACGCCATGAGCAGTGTGTCCCGGGAACCGGACTGAACGGCATGGAGCGCCAGCCCCCGCGCGAACCCGAGGAAGCGAACATTGTCCACGGCTGCCGGTTGCCAGGAAGTGTTCGACCGGGCCACGTAACAGTTGTCCCCGGAGATGAAGTCGTGCTGTTTGTAGATGCGCGCCCGCGAGATGCCCCGGTTCTTCAGCTTGATTCCGGTGTCGAACAGCGCCAGCTTCACGTTCGAACCGAAGTAGCCGCGGAAGAAGAGCTCCGGGACGCCCATCATCTGCGCCTGGGCATAGGATGGTCCGTAGAAACGGTGGGCGTACGCCGTGTCGGTTGAACGGTACTGGGTGCGGGTGGTGACCCGCGCAAGCGGGAAGTAATCGGCGGCAGTCGTGGTCCGCGACGCGACCGGCTTCATATCATAGACAAACGGAAGGAAGTACACCTGAGCGACCAAGTCCGAAGGCAGGTCGAAGCTGGCAGCGTTGAGCCACTTGGAGACCGTCCTCAGCCGGCCGCCCAAGTCCTCAATCTGGCGGATGTAGAACTCGCGTACCGGAATGTCGCTGAAGTCGGACCGGGCGCGGCTGCCGCCAGCCGCAGGCTCGTTCGGGTAGCGGCTGATGGTGCTGACGGCCGCTCCGTAGTCGGCCTCGCTGTAGATACCTTTGTCGGTGAAGAAAACCCAGACCTGGCGAGACTCGATTGCCGGCGCGACCGTCTTCTCTGGCACACGGACATAAGGAACGGCGACGGCAAGAAGCAGGCAGATAATCGTCGGCACGGGCTAGTCCTTGCCCATCCCGGACAGTGATCCGGCCAGCCCGAGAGCCAGCGCCAGGACGAGAAAGAGAATCATAAGTGCTGCGTTGACGATGCCAAGGATAAGACACACCCGGCCTACTCGTCTGCCCTTGGCGGAGATGCTGCCGGACAGAAACAAGACGCCGAAGAAAAGACCTACGACCGGGTATATCGCCGAAAACAGGTAGAGGAAGGTTACCTGGCTGAGGTACAGAATGTCCACAAGAGACTGCCAGCGTTCGGTCAGGCGGGGATCGGTCTCAACCGGTTTGGGGGTCGTCTCATCCACTGCGAAGCCTCCCTGTTCTGGTCACGGCAGAAAGCAAAGTACCCCGCGCCAGAGTTGAACTGGCAACAAACGGATTAAGAATCCGCTGCTCTACCAGGTTGAGCTAGCGGGGCACACATCTTCACCCCAGGCGATATCGCTGGTGCGACATCCCTGTACTACAGTTGTCAACCGCGCCCGGCGCGACTCGAACGCGCAACCTCCGGGTTCGAAGCCCGGCGCTCTGTCCAGTTGAGCTACGGGCGCACGCGCTGGCCTGCGGTCCGGCCGAGACCCAATTCCGGGTGCAGTGTAGCGAACTCCAGCGCAGATGCAACCGCTGCCTGCGTCGGTCAGCCGCCTCAAGGGTGAGTGATGGGAATTGAACCCACAACATCCTGAACCACAGTCAGGTACTCTAACCATTTGAGCTACACTCACCGTTGTCTCGCAACGCCTGAGTATAGCCGTGGGCCCACCATTGTCCAGACCGACGGGCCGGCGTAGCAGGCGTTTGTTTCCTTTGACTTCGCCTGTGCCGCCGCTATATTGGCGGCTACCTGCAGCCGCTAGGGAGCACATAAAGGAGCTATCAGCGTGAAGACCAAAGAGATGAAACGCATTCTGGTCACCGGTTCGGTCGGCCAGATCGGTTCCGAACTAACCCTGGCCCTACGCCAGCGCTTTGGGGCCGAGAACGTCGTGGCCACCGGCCGTAAGACGCCACCCAGCGACGCGTTGAAGAACTCGGGCCCGTTCTACTTCATTGACGTCGCCAAGCGCGAGACCCTCGAAGAGGTGGTGCGCAAACACAACATCGACACCATCGTCCACATGGCGGCGATACTCTCGGCCGTGGGCGAGCAGAACCCGATGCGGTGTTGGGACGTGAACATCAATGGCACGTTGGTTGTGCTGGAGTGCGCCCGAGAGCACGAGATGGCGCGGGTCATCATCCCGAGCTCGATCGCCGCGTTCGGGCCGGAAACGCCCCGCGACCGGACACCCAACGATACTATTCTCAAGCCGCGGACGATGTATGGCGTGACCAAGGTTGCAGGCGAGTTGCTGGGCGATTACTACTTCCGCAAGTACGGGCTGGACGTGCGCGGACTGCGCTACCCCGGCATCATCTCCCACGAGACTCTGCCCGGCGGCGGCACCACCGACTACGCGGTCGCCATTTACTACGAAGCGGTCAAGCAGCAGCGCTACAGCTGTTTCGTACGCGAAGACACGCGCCTGCCGATGATGTACATGCCGGATTGCATCAAGTCGACGATTGACCTGGCCGAAGCCGACCTGGGCAAGCTGAAGCACCACTGCGACTTCAACGTCGGAGCGATGAGCTTCTCGGTCGGTGAACTGGCCGCGTCAATCAGGAAGCACGTGCCGGAGTTCACCTGCAGCTACGAACCCGACTTCCGGCAGCAGATTGCCGATTCCTGGCCGATGTCACTGGATGACTCCGCGGCTCGTGAGGAGTGGGGCTGGAAGCCCGCCTACGACTTGGAGGCCATGACGCGCGACATGCTCGACGTTCTAGGTCGCCGGCACCGTGAGGGAAAGCTGTGAGTCGGCGCTGCTTGACTGAAAGCACGAAACGTCTACAATTATAAGAGAGTGTTGTACGGATATAAACGCGACCTTAGTCGGGTCCTCGACGCCGACCGAATCTTCTACGGAGAAGGTCGAGGCGAAACCGGGATCTGCCTGCACGTCCCATTGACAAACCACGTCGCGGGCGGCGCCCAGAGTGAAGACCACGCGCTGATGATACAGCTATGCAACAACCTGATTGAGTTCCTGATGTACAAGCGGCCGGTTAAGGGGCCGGAGGCTTGGGACTATGACGGCGACAAGGCAGGAGAGATGTACGCTGTCTGTGGCGACAACCCCACTACCAGCGGCATTGTCGTCTTTGACCGGAACTACGAGGGCGGTTCAAAGCTCATCGTTGCGCTTGACAAGACCTTCGGTGCCAACGAGATTTCGGTCCGCTGGAAGAACAGCATGGTCGCTGACGAGTTCCTGCTGAAGGATTACCTCGAGTATCTAAAGCAGGCGCTGGCCACCGGCGAGCTCGCGGTCGAACAGACCTGAGGTCGAGTCGATAATCGTCCGATCCGGACTGACGCGTCATTCCGGATCAGGGTCTTTGGCCGGGGATTGACCCCGGCCTCTTACGTGATAGCATAACCACACGTGCTGACCTTCAAGGACATTGTCAAAGACCCGGAAGTGGTCGTCCTCGTGGCCGAGGCCGACCGGCAGCTTGCGGTGCTGGGCTACACCGAACATGGCCCCAGGCATGCGCGGCTCGTTGCCAAGAACGCCCGCGCGATCCTCGTTGCGCTTGAGGCCGAGGAACGGGCGGCCGAACTCGCCGCCATCGCGGGTTACCTCCACGACATCGGGAACGTGGTCGGTCGTGACAAACACGAGCGCACCAGCGCGCTGCTGGCCCGCGACATTCTCGTCAGGCGCGGCATGGACTACCAGGAAGCCGCACAGGTCATGGCCGCAATCGGCAACCACGACGAGAACGGCGGCAACCCCGTGTCGGACGTGTCAGCCGCGCTGATTCTCGCGGACAAGGCCGATGTCCACAAGAGTCGCGTGCGCAACCCCGAGTTCATCAAGTTCGATATCCACGACCGGGTCAACTTCGCCGTGAAGCGCTCAGCCCTGACCGTTCGCAGCGAGGTCCGCAGCATAGCGTTCAACCTGACCGTTGACACGAGCGTCGCGCCGGTGATGGAATATTTCGAGATTTTCCTCTCGCGGATGGTCATCTCGCGCCGGGCCGCGGACTTTCTCAAGTGTCACTTCGAACTCGTGATAAACGGCACGCGGCTGGTCTAGGCCGCAGTTGAACTGAACGTCGATTGACAGTCCCGGGACCGGCGGGGGTATCTTGAAGTCAGTAGCCGATGGAGGTGTATGGGTGCTGGTGTGCCTGGCGGACTTCAAATCCGTATGGTCTGCGATAAGTGGACCGGTAGGTTCGATTCCTACACGCCTCCGCCATTCTTGTTCTGCAGATGGGACCGCCCCTCTCGGGCCGGGCTTCAGACACCAGGCCTGAGTTTCCGTTCCCGGACCAATTCAGCGTCCGTCCGGCGCAGGTAGAGCGGCTCGATGGCTGTTACGTTGTCAGCCAGACCCCGGGCGATGCGCTCGCCGGCTTCGAGGGCTAGCACGCCAGGTGAGGGAGTCTCGATGCCAGTCGAATCAAGTTCGATTCCAGCCGCTGCAAACAGGTCGGCACCGATGTTCGCGCCGTTCCCGGCGACAGCGATACTGACTCGGTGTTGCAGTACAGACCCTACTTCGGACACCAACTCTTCCGGGCTCTTGACTGACGGCGGGATTGCCGGCTGGCCGCCAAGATACAGCGCGGCATAGACCTGCTGCTTGCGGGCATCTATCGCTGCCAGCACTCCGTCCAGGGCCGGCAGGGCGGTTTGAGCCAGTCCCCAGAGCGAACCTACCCCTACTATGGGAATCCGATGTGCGACGGCAAGTCCCTTTGCGGTACTCGTGCCTACCCGCAATGAAGTGAACATGCCCGGGCCGGTATCCACGCCGATACCGGTCAGGTCGCGTGCCGTTACGCCCGCGTCTCTCAGCAGCCGGTCGAGCAATGGCATCAGGATTTCGTTGTGGCCGCAGCTCGATTTCTCGACCGTTTCGGCCACGACCCTGCCGGAGGTGACCAGCGCCAGCCCGGTCGATGCGCCGCTGGTTTCGATGCCGAGGACTAGTGTCTGTTTCAAGATCCTGCGGTCCGCTTCCCGCCATTCAGATACAGCAGCTCAGCCAGGCCTTCGCTGGCGAGGTGCGGCCTCAGAATGCTGAGGCGCTTTGAGTATCGTCGGGCGATACCGGCGGCGCCACCGGTCGAAACGACAAGAAGCGAACGTCCGAGAGCGTGCTCGGTTCGCTCGATGATTCGGTCGATTCCTCCGGCGAAGAGGTTGGCGACGCCCGCCTGGACTGCGGCGCGGGTGTTGTGTTGAACCGGGCTTTGCATCCTGGCCGGGGGCAGGTTCGGGAGCCCGGCAGTGCCAGCGGCCAGAGCATCGAGGCTCATCCGGATTCCGGGCAGGATTGCGCCACCGGCAAAGATACCCTCCCGCAAAATGACGTTAACTGTGGTTGCGGTGCCGAAATCGAAGACGATGAGGTCCTGGCCGGGATAGCGCCGCCGTGCTCCGACTGCGACGCACGCGCGGTCGGAGCCCAGGTCTTGTCGGCGGTAGCGAAACCGGAGTCCGGTCCGAGTGCGCGGGCCAACCACGAACGGTTTCAACCCGGCGCCGCTTTGCAGGTGAGCGCGGACGACCCGCGTGGCCTCGGGCACGACCGATGCCACCGCGACAGCGGTAACCCGGTTGGGCTCAGGCAGTCTGCCGTGGGAGACCACCGCGGTCGGAACCGCGCGGGACCTCACGAGCCGGTGGCCGCGAAACCAGACGAACCGGGTGTTGGTGTTACCAATGACAACGGTGAGAATCATGTGAGTCTGCGTACGTCTCCGGCGCCGAGGACGACCAGCCTGCCGGAATCGGTGCGCAACACGATCCGCCCTTCTGCGTCGAGGTCGATCACCGTCCCGACGTGCTTGCGCAACAGAGTCCGAACCTCGACCCGTCGGTGCATGGTGGCGGAGCGCTGCTTGATGTCGGCGAGAACCTGAGCCGACTCGCCCTTGCCGATCTTCTCGATGTTTGCGAACATCTCCTGCAGGAAGTTCTCGAGGAGGTAGAACTTGTCCCACTGCTTGCCCGTAGCCATCCTCAGCGACACGGCATCAAGCAGATCCTCAGGGAGCGACTCCTGGTTCAAGTTCAGGCCGATGCCTACCGCTACCGCGTTTCTCTTGCCTTCGCACAGGATACCGGCCAGCTTCCTGTCCTCGAGGATGATGTCATTGGGCCAGCGTATCTGCGTCGGCAGTCCCACGGTTTCATCGACCGCGCGGGAGAGCGCCAGCCCGGCCAGATGGACCAGGAAGGACGAGCGAGGAGAGTCAGGCGCGTCGGTGAACAGCAGCAGCGAGGCGGTCAGGCTGGCGTCGTCCGAGTACCACTGCCGTCTGAACCGACCCCGGCCCTTGGTTTGCCTCCGGGCTAAGACGATTGCCGTGGCGTGCTTCTCGGCAAGGCTGAGTGCGTAGTCGTTGGTTGAACCGACCTCATCCAGCAGGTGAACGCTGCCGTACCGTGCGAGTCCTGCCAGCCGTTCTCCGCTGACTTCAGTTGTCACGTGCAGGGCCCGGTGCGTATCAGTCCTGCAAGACCCGAACGAGCTTCAGCGCCGAACCTGTCGACCCGAGCGCAGCGAAGTAGACGCCGGGTGCAACTTGTCTGCCCGCCTCGTCGCGACCATCCCAGGATAGGGAGTAGGAAGTGGAGAGCGGGGAGCGGGGGACTCGTAGGATGCGCACCTGGCGACCCGAAGCGTCAACGATGCGTAAGTCGGATGAGCTGCGCGCTGCGACCAGCAGGCGGACAGCCGTCCTGAACGGATTGGGCCAGGCCGTCAGGCGGCTTGTCTCCAGCTCTTTGTGGTGAGTCGCGATTCCAACCGGCGTCGTGTTCAGGAACAGATGGTTGCCGTGAGAGGCATCCCAGTTCGTCACTGCGAGGTCAGGAGCCATTGAGTAGCGATAGAAGAAGACGACGTTGCCTGTGCCCGAGGGCGGGGCCGAGGCAAAGCTGACCCAGCCCGTGAGCGGGTCTGAGCAGAACCCGGCCACGGGCACACGCACGCTGTCCACGCAGACACTGTCCAGGAACTGCACAGGCCGTTGGTGCAGGTTGAACAGCTTCCGCTGTCCGTCTCCGTCGAATGAGTCCGCCAGCGAAGCCATGTGGCCGTTGGTCAGGTCGCCGAAGACAACAGCCTCGCAGACAAGTGAGCCCGGTGTCGCGGGGTACCAGGCCCAAGCTGGGATTGTGTCCAGCACTCCGGCGTGGTTTTCGAAGACCATAACCGGTTCCCACCACCCGCCCGCTGCCAGGTCCGGGTATCCATCGCCATTCACGTCGGCCCAGGCAACGCAGGAAGAGTACTGGTTCGCCCGCAGCATGGTGAAAGAGGCAATGGTATCGAGCGTGCCGCCGTTGTTGTGGAAGACCTTGATGCTGCTCGGCTCGCCCTGCTGGCTATTGGATGCCACGGCAAGGTCGAGAAAGCCATCTGCATCGTAGTCACCGAATGCCAGACGCAGGACCCAGCCAACTCCCTGCTGACCGGTCCAGGCGGGGACTGTGTCAAGGACTCCGTCTGCATTCCGGTACATCACCACCTTGCCGCCGCCTGACCCGGGGATGACCTGTCCGACAAACAGGTCCAGGTCACCGTCGTTGTCGATATCGCAGAAGCGAACCGCGTCGCTGGGATTGGTGTCCTTCGCCGACCAGCACGGAAGCGTGTCGAAGCTGGTGCCGTTGTTTCTGTAGATGCGGGCGGGGTCGTACTCAATGGGATTATACGCGTCACCGGCGCTGATGGCGAGGTCGAGGTCGCCGTCGAGGTCGAAGTCTCCAAGGCAGCAGTCGAAGGACGAATGGCGGTCGGCGGCCTTCCACGACGGCGTCGTCTCCAGTCCGCTGCCGGTGTTCCGGTACACGCGCGCTAGGTGGTCGCCAAGCGCGTACCGGCCGAGGTAGGCGACTGCGAGGTCAATGTCGCCGTCGTTGTCGACGTCGCCCGAATAGCAGTGCCCGAAGTAGCCGCTGTCCGCGGACCGCCACGAAGCTACGGTCTCAAGCGTGCCGAGGTTACTAGTGTATTCGCCGTTGCGGTCCATGGCTATGTCATTGCCGTTCGAAGTGAGGAAGTCAATCCAGCCGTCGCCGTTGATGTCCGCAAACGCACCGCCGGTTGACCAGTCGTTGTCGTTCGAAGTCCACGACGGGGCAAAGGGGAGAGGGATGGCGGCAATGGCGGGTAGAGGGACTAACACGGCCAGCAAAGACAGGACCGCAACCGCGGCGCGAAACATCATCTTCATGGTAGGGCCAGTCTAGCCCAAAGCCC